>DASQWW010000104.1:0-10397 GCA_035640055.1 Nitrososphaeraceae archaeon
CTCCAATTTTTTGCCCTTTGCTCCTAAACTCTTTTATTATTTAATCATATACCTATATGCCATATTGAGACTAATAATTTATACTGGCAAGGGCGGTACGGGAAAAACTGTAACTTCGTGTTCTAATGCAATCAAGCTTGCTGAAAATAATTACAGAACTCTAATAATTTCTGCTGATCCTGCTCACACATTGAGCGATGCTTTTATCATGCCAAATATCGGCTATGAGTCAAAAGAAATTCTTCCAAATTTGTATGCATTACAGATCGACCCTGTGACCGAGATGAACAAGCAATACAATACAATTCTCTCTTACATGGCATCAATATTTTCTGCTAAAGGTATTGATGAAACACTCGCATATGAAATTGCCATGATGCCTGGAATGACTCAATTATTTTCATTATTAAAAGTTGAAGAGATTGTGAGAAGTAAAATGTTTGATGCAGTAGTTCTAGATATGCCTGCCTCAGGAGAGGCATTACGATATCTATACTTTCCGAAATTAGTTGGAAGCATTGGAAGAAAGCTCACCGGATTGGCTGGAATGTTGAGTGGAGTTGCAAGGATGTTCCAGCCTTTATCAAAAATTCCATCAAGTGACGTTCTACAAAGTGAGATAGAATTGTTAGATAGGCTCGAGATACTTTATGGTATAATTAAAAATGAGGATGTAACAAGCATAAGACTAGTCGCAAATCCAGACACTTTCAGTATAGAGAATGCTAAAAGAACATTTATGTCCGCAAGTCTTTATGGTATAAATGTTGACCTTGCTATAATTAATAAGATTATGCCTCCTGGAAGTTCTGACCAATATTATGCAAACTGGAGTGATTTCCAACTAGCAAAGGTGAAAGAAGCAAAGCTTAATTTCTATCCTCTTCCCATAAAGGAAATTAAACTTTATAGTAGTGAATTGCATGGAGTAGAAATGCTACGACAGAACGGCGAATTAATGTTTGCAAATGAGGATCCTGCAAAGGTATTCTATCGCGGAAAAGTATTTGCCTTTACAACTGAGGACTCGAAGTTGCGGATGACAGTCAAGGTTCCCTTTACTGACAAGGATGACTTCGATATCGAACGTTATGGAGACCAACTTACAATAAAGGTAAAAAATCCTGTTGGATACCTTGTCAACATTGTGCCGTTGCCTACAGCTACGATAGGAATGAAACTTGCCAAAGCAAAGTTACATGATGATGAGTTAAATATAATATTTGAAAAGAATGTTTAATGATGCAAAAATTAATTAGTATCTAATAAAATAAGAGAAAAGAAAATGATTTCGTTTTTGATAAGACCATATAGACAGATCTTTGTATGATTATTATATCAAAGACTTAAGGCAGGTTAAGGCAAGTATATATGTATTATGAAGTACTGAGTTTAGATAAAATAACATGTAAACATAATAAATCTTTTATAGATAAACTCTAATTTTGTCTTATCGCTTCTGAGAACCACTTTGGTAACATTTCATTTGCATCCTTTAGCAAATATAAAATACTACTATCAAGGATATAGGTAATTGCAAAATCATCTTTGCTTCTAACACTTCTACCATATGCTTGAACTAACCTTAGGATAGTATTCCAGGTATACCATTTTGGATCTCTTTGTTTTATTGCAGAAACCTTTCTATCCGTAAGATCAGGGTATGGTACTTTTACAATGATCTGAAATCTTGAAAGGTAATTTTTTAGGTCTATTCCAAGATATAAGGATGGAGATATCAATACTGTAGGTCTGGAATTTTCAGAATGCTTTTGTAATACCTTGCTGCGGTCAAATTTTGGACCAGTTTCTATAAGCCTGCTTGCATTTTTTCTGCTTATATTATCCTTTATGAACTGCAACTGAGAATATGACGTTGTATGGATAATCCCTTTTTCATTCATATGTATGCTCATAATATTATTCACGGCTTTGGCGATATCTGGTAAACTTTGGCTCATTGTCTTTGCGTTAAGCCATGCAATATTCATTAAGTAAATAGGTCTATTCCTGGCTGGAAAATCCGACTCTTGAATACGGATAAACTTTACTTGATCTGATTTCAAACCTGCTATTTTGCATAGGTAGTCCTTACTGAGGATCGTTGCACTCATAAAAAGACATACTGATCCCATCTGGAGAATATCGTCAAAGTAATGTGAAACATCTAATGGAGTTAGTATTATTTTTTGTATTTGATTATTTACACCTTTTTTTTCTACATTTTTTACGATCCAGTTATCCTTATTAGATTTCATATCTTCAATAATTGCAGACAGATTCTTCTCCTTGGTTAAAGCATCAATCAGATTTTTTTCTGTAAATGGTTCATTTGACTTGTTATTTTCTAATGCAACATTAGTTTTGTCAATGAAACGAAGGAGTTCCTCTCTTAATTCAGATCCAAAATCTATCCATGTCTCTATCTCATATTCCTTCTTATCGGGAAGCCGCAATTTCGGAACAAATCGATTAAGGGAATCTTTATGAATTGTAAACCTCCTAAAATCTGCCACCTCAGACTCGACAGTATGTGCTTCATCAAGTACAAGTAAATTTCTCTTTTGAATATTACCAGAATAGAAAAGGTCAGAAAGAAAGTATTTGTAATTATAAATAGTATGACTGGATCTAATACCGATCCATTTTTGATGGTAATAATGACAAGGTTCCCATTCGAGTTTCATGATCCTTAATTTCGATTTCATTTTTTCGATATATTTCTTTGTAGCAAAATTATCTAAAACTATTGTTTCATATTTTGTACCTTCGCCTTCCACCTTGTAGTCAGTTAGTTTTGTTTTATAGATACAATCGTAGCTATCATCTTTCATGCAAGGACCGTATTCACAAGTCTCATCTTGGCCCATGTTATCTTTTACAATGCATGGGAAATTCCCTTTACCTTTGATTTCGCAGACAAAAGGAAAATCTCTAGAATATTGGGTTTGCAAATCCTTAGTAGCAGTACATATATGCGAACTTCCAAGATATCTAGCCAGTGCGATAGCTACCGGACTTTTCCCAAAACCAGTAGGAGCTTCTAGAAAGATGTACTTGAACCCTGATCTTAAAGTCTGATCAACTTCTAGCAGTATTTTTTTCTGTTCTTCTCTGATTAGAGGAAAAGGAAAATAACTTTGTAATGGCAATGATTAGGATACACCAGAGATTTGTAAAAAATTAACTAGTGGGCAATTAATACCATTTATTGAGCTAAAACAACTATGTTGGAGAGATAAAAAAAATATTCTCATATTTCTTCTATCGCTAAATTCATAACGTTCATCGTTGCAAATAGTAGTAAGACATCCGGTAATTATATTAATAATATCGTAGTTAGTATGCAATATTACTTATTAAATTTATTTAAACTTTTTAATGTTGACTTAATTATCATGACAAAGAGGACGAAATATTATGACTAATTTTGCTCTTTTTTATTAGCCAATATGTGGGCTCGTGCTAAAAGTTTTGCTACTCTAATAGGTTCTGGCACAGCTCCTTGTAAAGTAAAAGAATTAAGCATTGTTATGGCTCTTTTTAAAGTCAATCCCCAATACCTAATAAAGAGGGGTTTGCCGGTTTTTAGTATAATACGATCTCTCGTTCCTAATTTGATATACTGTTCAAGTTTTAATTCCCAGCTATCAGGAAAATGGTGCTGTATATTACCCTCAAGACCTTTCGAGTCTTCAAATGTTATTGCTATTACAGGCAGCCCAGTTTTATTTTGGATTTGTTTAGCCTCAATGATATTATACATACTAATAATTAGACCATCTAACATTATACAGTTCACATCGTTCCTTTCTAATGAGTTGAACATGGATAGGATACCTTCGGTTGAATCATTGCCTTTTAAGGTTGCAGTGCCGAAAATAATTCCGTCAATTATCAGATCACGTCTCATTACCACACCGGCAAGGGTTGATTTTGAACTAAATTTCTTGAAACTTTCTGCTATTCCAAGAACTCGAATACCTTTTTTTTCTAGATGAAAGCGCCGGTTTTTATTGTTTTTATTATTGTTCCCGTTATGGCTATCCATTTGCATTTCTAGAGCTCTTCTTATTTTTATTATTCTTCTTCTTCTTAAACCACTTTAAATAGAATAGTCCTATAATAGCCATAAATAAGAATGTGATTAAGAACCACATCACAATGGAGAATTGTTCCATCTGCAACAAGATAGTACATTATATTAGTTATTTTTCAACAATACAAATGTATTTTCTTACTTATGTTATAAGTAGTTTATTCGACATTGCGTAAATATTAGCATTCGATTAGCTTGATGGGTAATATTGAAAAGATCCTTAGGAACTAGAAGTATTAAAAAAGTGAACAAAATACTAATAACAGACAAAAAAGAAGTTCTATCTATTGTAGTAGGATTGGCGTTAGCTCTATCTACATTTTCTTTATCTCATTCTCCTTCTTCTTCTAACAACTATTTTCTGCAGCCGGCAGAAGCTGGGAGTATAGCAGATAAAATCAGATTTCCACTTCTGCCAGATATTGCCAAGCCAGTAGATAGTCAAATTAGTAACACTAACTCTTCTAACCATGTTACGCAGTCAGTACATGTATCATCATCACCATCGTCCTCCTCCTCTTCCTCCTCTTCCTCATACTCCTCCTCCACATTCCCATCGGTACGATCAAAAGTAGCTGTATCGTCCTCCTCCTCTTCCTCATCAATGCAGTCAAAAGTACCGCAGGCTGTACTCCTCTATACTGGTCAAAAGTATACTATGTCACCATATATTTCTTCTAATTATGGTGAGACAACAATAAATAAAATCAGATTCCCACTTCTGCCAGATATTGCCAAGCCAGAACTAATATTGCAAACAGGAAAAATAATAAGCTTTGAATTCAGCAAAACGCCCAAGGGAATGGAGGCATTTGCTATAGATTATGATGGTGATATTAATTCAATATATGCGCTTAAGAAAACAGGTGTGAATACATTTGAACTTGCAGGAGTGTCAAGTGTAAGGAATTTAGAGGTACATGTACTTTTCTCTGATGGTCAATATGTATCATATAACAAGCTAGTAGATATTAGAGATGGTAGCAGTTCTACTACTGCTGCTAATACTGCTGGCAAGGATAACAATGCAGACTACCGATACTCCTCATCCTCTTCGTTACCATGTAGTGGTCAAGCTAAGCTTAAAGTTGCCGCGGTAACAGCTAGCGGTCAAGATACTATTAACTACAGAGCTACAAACGTCTTGGATGACAATGTGGATACAATATGGTCCAGCAAAACTAAAGGAGATTGGATCCAGTTAGATTTAGGAGAAGAAAGGTCAATATGCAATATCGGAATTTCATTTTACAGAGGAGATCAGAGTATAAACTTTTTCAGTATACAGACCTCAACAGATGGAGCACATTTTAGCCCGCATGGTTCCGGTCAGAACACAGGTATGGTTTCTAGTGGAGAACTATATGGTTATGCTGATCTACCAACTACTGCCAGGTTTGTCAGGATAACTAACTTGGGAAATATGCCAGCACAAGAGTTTGGCTTAGCAGAGGTAGCAGTATTAGGAAAATAATGATAATTGAATTATAATAATATGTAGATATGGTTATTCTTCTACCATCTCCTCTATTTATAGAGGAGAACAATAACAACCATCATACAAGATAATTCAATTATTAAGTGCTAACCATATATGGTGACAAGACTAGTTATGTATGAGAAGAATCAGACCTGCTATGCTTTGAAAAAACCAGTAGTCCTCGGTGTAGCGATGAAAAGAAAATCCATTTTGTCATTACAGCTATAATGTCATCTACATAGTAGAATGGTTTTCCCGTCTGAATTCTACAAGCTTTGTCGGTAATTCAGAATTTCCAAATTCCTGAGAGTACGCCGAATACAGCCTGATTACCTGACCATGTTTGATCTGAAAATTACTACTAATTGGTTTTATTATCTTTCTGTATTCGTCCTTAAGTGTAATTAATTCCTCGGCAAGTCTATCTGCTAGCAGTATATGCAAGTTATCGCCTATATCCATCACGCGACGAGCAAGTATTATACCTGGTCCCCAGACATTCTGATTATTTTTTATGTCATTTACCATAAATACAGGACCAGAACTCAGACCTATTCGTACCTCAATTGTGTCCTCGCTGGATTTCTTACCGCGATTATATATTCGAAGCCTTTGGTGAAGTTGAGTACTAAGTTGCAATGGTAACTCTGGATCCAACAAAAATCCTATAGCCATACCATCGCCCGTTGGAAAAACAATTTTCTTATCAGTTTTTGAGAAGGCGTCACAAGAACCGATTAGTTTATTCAAGACCTCAATTTTTTCTATTTGTTTCTTCACCGATAGTGAAGGATCTGAGAGACTTACAATGTCTATAAAGAAAAAATTCACATTTACAACTGACGGAAGTCCGATCTCTGCTATATTGGAACCGTATATCCCTGCAAGCTTCTTGTATGTTTCTATGCAATTTTGGCTGTCAAATGGAAGTTCAGAATATGTTATAGGCGTTCCCAAAATAGCTTTTCCACATAACATACAGGTCAAAGAAGATGATTGATCAGCAAATACAAGATGGCCGTCATTAGAAATTCTGAAATTGATCCAAGAAGGATTATGATTTACACCTTTAATTGAAAGTATCCTAATGCTTCTTGTGATAGACCCTTGGTGATCCTCTAGCTTCATCTCAATAATCCCATCACAGATTGGACTTAAAGAATTGGTCAGATAGTCATTTGATGATGATGATGATGAAGTTGTAGTTAATGTAAAAATAGCCTTTGCGTCGGCGTCCTTTAGAAGAAATGAGACATCAGTGATGAATTTCAATACTGCACTTTCTCCAAAGATAGCTAATAGATGAGTTAATGAATCGATAATCAGCCGAATGGACCTGATGTTACCAGAAGACGAGGATTGGGCAGGCTCAGCAGATTTCCTTATCTTGACTATACTATCATGTATTTCAGTTAAAGCAAATGATAATTTGTTATCATTGCTTGTTCTACCAATAGCCTTGCTGTCAGAAGCAGAAATAGAATAATTCGAAGAATGCTGTCTTGGACTATTATTAACACTCTCAGAGTATGTATAAGGGTTTACAAATTTTGAATTTTGAGTTAGATTTATCTTTTCATTATCAGAGAATAGACTTCTAAACTGCCTATCAGTTAAATTGGAGCTGATATAAATACAATAATCACCATCAAATAGACCATCTTCTAAGAATTGTCTACAGTACATAGTTTTCCCTACTCCAGGAGGACCGGTAAGAAGTAGCAATATGCTACTAGGCAACGCTTCTTCTCTGTCTATCAGACTAGTTAATCCAGGGATATGCATTTGGTACAGGCAATATTGTAAGGTCATTGTATATACTTATATTTTGCCAATTAACTTTGGTGTAGATTGGAATTTTTAATGATAGAAACTACAATTTTCAAGTTTTTTCTTCTAATATTGAAGAAGAAGAAGAACCCAGAGCCTGAAGAGAGAGTGTAATTGATTCCAGATTTTTATCCTCTCTTAACTACCAGTATTAGTGCTCAAACATCTGCTTCTCTTTCATCAAGTGTAAATACAAAACGTGAGCCCTGATATTCCTCAGTTCCCTCTTTTTCCCAATTTATTTCGTATGCACGTGTAACTTGCTTTCCGATAATTTTAATAGTTTGAGGTAACTCAGAAAATAGCCTTTCTACTTTTTGACTGTCCTTTGTCATCAGTAGAGATCTTCGTCTTTTCATTAAATATTTTAGTGCTACATTTCTATGTACTTGTCCTTCGGCAGAAATCTGCTCCTTACCAATATCAATAGTAAACTGTCGTTTAGCCATGATTAATTGCATTGAATATTTTGAGCATATTTATCATAATTGTAGGTTAACGATAATTGATAAAGCTGTTAAATTTAGCCTCTTTTGAAAAGAAATGATCCAGAATTAAGTGTTGAAGCAAAAAAGAACCTTTAGCAAGTATAGTTTGACCTATTTCATATGAAAGACCTGAGGATATATTATTTATTTGATGGTAAACAAAAAAAGTAATATGTGTGTATGTATGTATATTCTCTAGAACTTCCTTTTTAAATTCTTTGTGGATGCCTATACTAATTTGCTGATGTTATCATGGGTTGCTCTTCTATCTTTTCAAGTTCTGGATTGACTTCTTCCATGTCTTCTTCTCTTATAATGTTTTTGTTCTTTATTCTCCACTTTTGTGGAACCTCATATTCGAAACACATGGTGTTATGCATATGGCTTTTATGACTTAAATGCCTTTTGACTATCTTCTACCTTTCTGTCCTTTCTTTCTCTTTTATTAGTTAGTGCATGTGCATAGTTAATGATACATATGATTCTCCCAGCTGGTTGTAGTAACAAAAAAGAGGTTTTTTCTAGATTTTGGGACCTGAATAAGAGAGAGTGTATACAACAAGATTAATTTTTGTAGAAGTGAATATAACATATATAGTAGAATGCTTCTCGTAAAAGAGGGAGCAGATGTGGCAGAGTGGTCTTCTCTAGTTTAATTAGAGAACACAATAATGCGTCGGCCTTGAGTGAGTAATTGACTGAAGGCAAGCCGATTCGCCCTCGGGCGATCAGGAGTTCGAATCTCCTCATCTGCGCCAGCTTCTTCTTCTCCTTATGATGTTCTTCTTCTGACAGATTCCCTATGTTGTCTATCCCTCACTTTCTGACTGTGTTCAGACTTTATTCGTCTCTCAAGCCTTGATATTAATCCATTACAGGCACTCAGAGGATCATAACCTACAGCTTTTGCATATATTACACCTTTGCCAGTAATTACTCTGGCTCTAACAGAATATTTACGGGTTTTATGTTTATCTGCATAAACAATTACAAGCCGGATATTCTCCAGTTTTCCCTGAATTTTGTCCAAGAATTTGATCATCTGTTCCTCAATGTCCTTACGTGCTTTATCATCATCAAGGTGCGAGATATGGACTGTAGGTTCGATTCGTTTTGGAAATGTCAACTCCAACATATCTTTTGGAGTAATTATGCCAATTGGTCTTTTATTGCCAACAACAACAATTTCTTCATTCCTTTTGAAATTTTCTATTATGTTATTGAGACTTGTCCCTCTTTCAACTGATATTGCTCTTCTCATAATATCTTTGATTTTAACATCTCTAATGATACTCACGGTACCTATACCTGGTGATTTACCAGCTCTTTCCCGTGGAGTAGCAATAATTTTGACAATATCTAGAGCATTAATAATACCAGTAAGGATACCGCTTGAATTAATTACTGGAAGCCGCGAAATGTTATATCTACGCATCTTTGATAGTGCGTTGCTTAATGTGATGTCTTCTTCAATTACAATAGCTCCAGACATAACTTCATCGACTATAGCATGACCAAAGTCTGCCGTGGGTATTATATCCACCTCACTGATGATGCCAATCAATTTTCCATTTTCGGCAACCGGCAATGCACGATTTCCAGTTTCTACTATTATCTGAGCAGATTTATCAATACTGTCTTCTGGACTTAGCAATGGCGTATTTACGGCAAAACTTTTTATTTTTGAGGTAGACATGGCATTAATGCCAAGAAATTCTTTAGCAAATATCATACCTATATATTTTTGATTGCCATCAACGATTGGCATCTGATTGATATTATTTTTGTACATCATGTTCAATGCTTTTGCAACTGTGTCCTCTGAAGCAAGAGTGAAAACTTTATCCGTCATAATCTCTGAAACTTTCACAATATATCAAAGATTTAGAGTTAGATTAAAAACCTTCCCATAACTGGTATAATAATAATGAATAGAGTCTTGATCATTATCATTGTAATTGCAGTAACCGCTGTTGCTGCTACGACAATCTTAGTGACGCCATCTGATACTATTATTCCAATACCTCAACCTAGCAACGTTTCAAGTAATAATAATAGTAGTAATAATAATACTACAAAGGAGAATTCACATAATAGCACAGAATCGAAAGGTTAGTGAAATCACAGAAGATGCACTATTTTCTTCTTTAAAGAATTTTGAAAACTACTCTTAGCTAAAGTTATGCTGATCAACCTTGAATTTTATTTTTACTAGTTTATACCCTTGTGTGTGCCGATAAGTTTAGAACCCGACATTAGTATATTATAAACGTATTATGGGATTCTGTTACTTGTGCAACATGAAAACAGCTACAAAGGACTGTCCTAAATGCGGTCGACCGACCTGCAAAAATTGCATGAAAAGCTTTCCGTTCTCTTCAGCCGTCTGCCTGGAATGTGCATCTGAAATCAAGACTGGCCTGGCAGGAACAAGGAAGGATGAGGAAATGTTTTAGTATGTCTTTGACCTATTCATTATAAATTCCACGTCTGGAGCTAT
>DASQWW010000105.1:0-2914 GCA_035640055.1 Nitrososphaeraceae archaeon
TCAGGATGTTTCTTATCATTAATTATATATTCTGTTGTTATTGTAGCAATACCTTCTGGCTTTAATACACGTTCTATTTCCCTTAAAGCTCTTAAAGCTCCTGAATGGTCTCTACCACCAAAATGCTCTATAGAAGAAAAGGAGAATGCAATATCAAAACTATCAGAAGCAAATTCAAGCTTCTTAGTACCATCCATTCTTAATACTGTTAAGGCTTCTTCTTTGTATGGAAAAGGTGCATACTTCTTTGGGTTATCAGGAAAATCTGCTGGAGCCGCCCTTTTCCATTTCTCCTCTGTTTCGTAAAGATCAGTTGCATAGACATGTTGAATCTTATTAGCCAAGTAAAATGGAATTGGTTCTGTTCCAGAGCCGATACCTATTGCTATACTGTTTGTATCTAACTTACCAAACCTACGCATGGCAATCAAGCCAAGGGCCCATTCCCAATCTTTTCTATGAATAAAGCCTTTTGGATGAAGCTTATGTATTTCAGAAAGAGTCTCTCTTATTTCTCTATTTTCCCAATCTTCAACATAACATAATTTGTTTAACTTCACTTCATCCTTTGGATTTATATTATAATGTGAAGACTGCTTCAGATCTGATATGAAATTAAGTGCCTCTTTCTCATCTAAGATAGCTGATATATCTTCTATGTCTTTCCATTTCCCATCTATTACTAGATCTTTTATTAGGGAAGGATGACGTCGAATGCAGTAGATCTTTGCTTTTAAAGTCAAATATAGAATAACTTATCAACGACGATTCTTTAGTCTTTATGCAGAATAATAATAATTAGTCTCCTATTCAAGATATTCTAAGCGATATTCTTAAGGTTAGATAAATAATCTCTAAAGAAATTAATATAATTTTGTCTAGTTGAATCAATATGCCAGGTTAATTATGTCCAAAATAATAAACAAATAAACAATTCTATCCATATTCATTCTGATCTAATAATCACTCTAATAAAAAGAGGAAAATTAATTAGAAGTAGGAGAGACAAGACATGCTTGCTTAGTGTCCATCTATAAGTCTGAATAACTATAGTTGAATAGAAAGGGAAAACAAGATGAGAGTCTTGATGGTATCTACCGAATATCCACCAATGCCAGGAGGAGTGGGGCGATATACTGCAAAGCTTACCCAGGAACTTCGAAATTTGGGTTTGGACGTATATGTTGTTTGCAACGAACATGGAAAAGGAGATTTTTACGGACTTTCACCCACAAACAAACTAAATTCTGAAACGCTTATGGGAATAGTAAATGAGACAAAACCCGATGTGGTTCATATCCAATTTGAGCCTGGATTGTATGGGTTGTTATTAGATCCAAAAAATCCGAGAAAAAGTGGGACCTACATTGACTCATTTTACGAAAGATGTCAGGTACCTATAACTACAACTTTCCATTCTGGATATAACCTGACGCAATGGATAAGCCAGGCTTCCTTGATAAAGAAAAGTGGCAGAATAGGAAAACTAGGCATACCTTTGCGAGGAGCGATAAGGTTTTGGAAATATTTTCTAAATTACAAAGCTTTCAAAGATCTAAACAAAGAGAAACTCAGAAAGAGTAAGGCTGGAATAGTCTTCTCATCTTACATGTCAAAGATAATCGGTGGGGGAGAGGTGATTTACCACGGAGCAGAACCGGCCGTTTTTCCTAAGCCCAACAAAAAAGAAGCAAGAAGAATATTTTCATTACCTTCTGAGGGCCATATAGCGCTCGCTCTTGGTTTCCAGACGGTTACCAAGGGATGGGACATTCTAAAAAAGATGAAGGTACCAGCTGGATGGCAAGTTGTATTAAACTCTTCGAAAGGTCACTATAATCTTGAAAAATATGATATGAAATGGATTGAAGGAAGCACTATTATTGACTTGCATAGGGGTTATCTGACAGATGAACAACTTTCTATTCTTTTCTATTCCTCTGACGCAGTATTAATGCCGTACAAAGTATCTGCTGGATCGGGAGTTATGTTTGATGCTATAGCTCATGGAATACCATTTATAGCAACTGACTTAGCATTCTTCAACGAATTCGCAGCCAAAGGATTAGGGATAACTGTCAAGAGGGAAGCTAATCAATTTTCTAACGGAATTAAAAAACTTGAGAAGAATTATGTTCGATACTCAGATGCAGTAGAGGATTTTAAGAAAAACCTAAGGTGGAATTTTGTTGCTAGACAACATGCCACTATATACTTTTCGGTTGCTAATAAGAAGAGTTACCAAACTAATAATAGATAACACAACGAGCACTGATATACGTAGTTATAACAAAATTCAAATAATTATTAGAAACTTATTTAATTTTAGATATGATTGTATATGAGCGAATTGACTTCTGTTTATAATGAGTATCCTATAGGAAGTAACAGTTGGTGGTTAAATGAACCAACGGGTGCGACAATATTCGATAAATGTATATTAATCATCTTAAAAGTGATTTTCTTGGGAGCTAGGTTTTCTCTTAGATTGGCTTTAGGAAGGAAAAGAAGGGATAGACTATACCTTAAGCGAGATATCAATTTTAGACGCTTTTTGTATAATGCTATCAATCTTTTAGGACTGTGTAATTCCTTTCTGATAAAATTTACAGTTCCAAAATATAATTACGAAGTATCTTGTAGAATTAATAAGGAGGATTTTATAATTATGTCAGCGCATGAAGACGAAATAATAGAACATTTTTGCCCTAAAGAAGGAGATATAGTTGTAGATGTTGGGGCGCACTATGGGCGTTATACTATCATAGGTTCTAAGCGTGTTGGTATAAATGGAAAGGTAATAGCTATTGAAGCCCATCCAGGAAATTTTGATATATTAAATCGTAACATACAGCTAAATAGATTAACCAATGTCATACCATTGAATTATGCAGTATACTCTCAAAGAACGAAG
>DASQWW010000106.1:0-6013 GCA_035640055.1 Nitrososphaeraceae archaeon
TTCTATAATTATAACAGGCCGGCTTCACTTTACAGAATCAGACGCACTCACAACTCTTAATTATAATATAGATGTGCCGCTTGATAACACAACAAACATAAAAAAGACATCCATCAATATGCTTGAAAGGTATATTCCAAAAGCTAAAGAAGCAATTATAAAAGTTAAATCCTTTCTTAGAGAAGAAAATAATAATCAATTTAGGGACAAGCCAATAACTGAAGTATTAAATAATGCGGAATGTTATATCGAGGACGCAGAAAGGTTTTTAAGACAGGACAAACTTGAGTTAGCTGTTTTAAGTATTGGATATGCAGAAGGATTAATTGATGCAGTATGTCTTCAAAAAGGAATTAATGTATGGATGTCGATGAAAATTAACGACTTTGATTCCCATAGATTATTTTAAGATTGAAAAAGTGAAGAAAGATGGAAAACTCGTAGACTAATATAACTGAAGCTGGAGTAATAGTATATTTTTCTTTCAGATTCATTAATTATACTATTAAAAAGAATTTATTATTATTACACCCAATAGTATCTTGTAGGATCACTTTGGAGTTAAAAGGCACAAAGGATAAAGGAGACATAGAAGAACCTATCAATATTCCTTATGAATTAATGCAATTCGTTCAACGCTATACATATTCGCTTCTCATTAAAGGATATGCAGGAACAGGCAAAACTACTCTCTCCCTCACCATCTTGAGGGCATTAAATATTAAAAGCAACTTTTTTTATATTTCTACTGGAACCTCAACTAAGCAGCTTTTTTTATATTATCCATGGCTTGGCAAATTAATTGAACAACCAAAGGAATTGGAATCAGAAGAAGTATTAGCTAATGAATATAACGTATCAAGCTTCGAAGATGCGCGTCTTGATGAACCGGAATCACTTTTTGAAAGAATTACTAATCAATTGATGGATGTTAAAGCACCAATTATTATTATTGATAGTTGGGACGCAATTGCATCTTTCATGGATAAAGAAGCACGGGTAAATAACGAACGGGTATTACAAACTTGGCGCGAAAGGGCAGGAGCCAAATTAATTTTTATTTGTGAAGATCCTAATGATAAGACACTTGACTTTCTTGTAGATGGAATAGTAGAGTTAGAGCAAACTTTCTATGACAATGTAAGAATAAGAAAAATTACCCTTTCCAAGCTACGGGGAGTTCAAATAAATAAACAGTCATATATTTATACACTTAACAATGGTATATTCCGCAGCTATGATCCATATCGTCCAACTGAATTCAAAATTACTTCTGATTTAACCGTTTCATATAATAATAGAACTGAACCTATGGTGACCTCAGTCTCTGAAGATCTATATGTCACAAGTGGATACCAAGGATTGGATACTGCTCTTGGTGGGGGATTTCCAAAAAAAGGTATTGTGCTTTTGGAAATCGATCCTAATGTAAATAAAATGGTCACCATAACATTTCTATCAAGAATTATGGCGAACTTTGCTAGAACTTCTAACCCTATTTTATTCCATCCATTTGATGGAATAGATCCTAGCATAATAATTACTTACATAAAACCTCATTTGTCCTCTTATCCAAGAAAAGAACTTATAAAAATTTTCTGGCCTGCTAATAAAGTTGTAGGAGCATCAGATTATACGATCTACAATGAGAGATGGGATGATTTTGAAAAGCAAATCGAATTTTTTCATAATGTCATAATAAAGACGAAGGAACAGTATCCAGAGAAACTTATATTGAATATAATGGGAATTGACATGTTCCAAAAAACGCACAACCATGGACAGATTAATCGAATGGATGTCATCTCTTTGATCAGGGCAAGTCCTGATCTTTCCATAGTAATAATCAGAAATTCACAGAATGTAGGAGACTACTTGTCTGAAATATCTGATGTACACTTAAGGCTCAGGATAATAAATGATACTCTATTTTTGCAGTCACTATGCCCACCAACCTACCTATATGCAATCACTACCACCAGATCTTCAGGACTTCCAGAAATTAAGCTTGAACCCATAGTTTAAGTAAATCATGTACTCAAATGATAGTATTCGTCAGCGAGATTTTCTTCAATTCCAACAGGCAGCAATTCTTTCATTTGATCATAGTATGACAGGAATTTATTCCCCTTATGTGTTATTCGATAGACCATTTTATTGCCATTATTAACCTCTTGAATTAAACCACTGTGGAGAAGCGAATCAAGGTAAATTTTGCACTGATCATTACTTAACATAGCTTTGTACATTATTTTTGTGCGTGTTTCTTCCTTGCTGGCTGATTTTAAAATTGCCGCAATTACCTCGTAACGACTACGGTTCTTCATCTTGTCGATAGAATTAAACTCACATCTAATTTAACATGAGTGGAACTATCAGATAGAAATATTATTCGCAGAAAAGGAAAGAAATCTGCAATTTATTTATGTTATTGAGGATTTTGTCGATAGAATTAAACTTACATCTAATTTAACATGAGTGGAACTATCAGATAGAAGAAATATTATTCGCAGAAAAGGAAAGAAATCTGCAATTTATTTATGTTATTGATGGCTGAGTAGGTCTACTAAACAGTTCTGCAAGCTGTTTATATCTACATATAAATTTCTTGCCTAAAGAAGATGTTTTATAGATATAACGTTTTGAATTTGGGTGTTCTTGGATCATCTCTAGCATTCCATAGTCAAGAAGAAAATTCAGATATTCATTAATTTGTTTAGAATTAAGGTTAGATTTGTACATAACATGTGTCTTTCTAGCTCCATTTTCACACATAGATAGTATAAATTCTATAATCTCTAACCATCCTCTATTACTCCAACCCGATACATTCAGAGGCACGTGTGATCAAATTATCTCAATGTTTATTGCTTTTAATACTAAACGTATTTTTTAAGCCAAAAAGAAGATAGAAGAGTATACCATCAGATTATTATTATTTGTTCCAGTATCTAGCTCATAAAAATTTGATCCCAATACTACTAAAGAAATCATAACTTTTTATTAATGAATTATCGACAAAAATTGTTGCCTTGCTATCTGGTAACACATTTAACCTTCATAAGATAGTTTCATGAATAATACATTTGATTACAGATTTGATACAATCCTCAATCAATGTAAATGATGATGATTTCAGTCAGGTTATTGATGCAGCTATCAATATCCTGAAGAAGGAGCAGCATAGCAGATATATTAATGGTGGAAAAGTTAATGGAGGATTTGCTGAACTACAGATCCCAGAAAACCTTGTAATTGTTGGGGACATTCATGGCGATTCAAAATCGCTTTTTAAGGTACTTGGAGATATTGGTTTCGAAAGATTCCTTGCCAACCCCTATAACAAGATTATATTCTTAGGGGATTATGTAGATAGGGGAAGCGATTCAATAGCAGTTTTATATTCTATATGTTATTTAAAACAAAAATATCCTGATTCTATAATATTGATGCGTGGAAATCATGAAGCACCTCTTGAATTTCCGTTTTCATCTCACGATTTGCCCTTTCAAATTTCAAAACGGTATGGAGAAGATAAAGGGAGGTTAATTTACAATAAAAAGATATTATCATTATTTGAGCTACTAATACTGGTAACTTTGATACCACATAAGCTGTTATTAGTTCATGGAGGATTGCCTACAGAAGATTTAGGAATAACAACGGATTTTAGAAAGTTAATTTCGACTGCAAAAGAAAATCATACTCGTAATATAACAATGGAGGAGATATTGTGGAATGACCCAAGCGAAGAGATTCAAGGTCTGCAGAATTGGGAGTATTCCAGAAGAGGTATAGGTAGGCATTTTGGAAGAAACATTTCTAGAAAATGGTTAAGAATGTCCGGAACCAAGGTTATTGTCAGAGGACATGAGCCCTGCCAAGGCTTTAAAATTAATCACGATGGCATGATAATGACATTATTCTCATGCAAAGAGGCATATCCAAATTTTGATGCTGCGTATATATATATATCTGACAAACAATTGCGGTCTATGAAGAATAGTATAGATTTAGCAGAACATGTAATAAAAATATATAAATAAGTTATTGAATCCCAACGGTTGTTTTGATCTCTTTACATCGTTTTCTTAATGAGACCGTAGATATGTCAGCTACTTGGCAGATCTCGACTTGTCTCAGGAACTCATTACAGCCTTGTGATGCTAAATAAATTACAGCTCCTGCTAATGCTCGCGGGTTTTTTCCTATTGAAATCCGGTTTTGCTGTACTTGGGAATAAATCTTAAGTGCTTCACGCTTTGTTTTTTCACTTAGATTTAATCTATTTGCGATAAGAGTAACATAGTCTGGCCCTTGGAGAACTGGCATTTGTAGTGATAGCTCTCTTAATATCAACTTATAATGTGACATAACATCTTTGCAAGAAAGATTACATACCGTGGCTACATCCGAAATAGTTTTTGGTGTTGCTGTCTCCCTGCAGGCAGCATAAAGTGCAGCACCTACCAGACCTAGAGTTGATCGGCCTTTTGCAAGCTTCTTTAATGCAGCTTTTCTATAAATATACGCAGCACTTTCCATAACGGCTTGGCTAAGATACAGTTTATCTCCAAAGTTGTTGAGAAATTTTAGAGCTTTCTCTAGGTTTCTAGAGATTGAATCGTTAAGTTGAGACCTATTATTCCATGTCCTCAACCTTTGCATTTTCATCCTTTGTGCGGGTTCTAAAGCCTTACCTCTAGCATCAGTATCGCCAATTCCGATTAAGGTGGATAGACCTTTATGGTGGATAGCTAAGGATTCTGGCATACCTGTTCTGGATCTATCACTATATTCAGAGTGGGTTGAATATCCATTGCTGTGTTCTGCATTAAAGAATTTGTCATTCGCGACACAACCACAAGAACTACATACAAATTCGCTAGATACCATATCAAAAATTACAGTATCACTATTACATTGATTGCAATAGGTAACGTTATTTTGTTCATTTAGTTTCCTCTCAGAAGGCATCTATTTGTCCCTAATTTCCATCGAAACAAGAATGCAGAGTCTTTTATTAGACATATTTTTCTAGAAATTGGAGTATTCTAATCAGCATTGGATATTATAAGGAATTCAAATTACGTTATCATTTCCGAGAGAAAAATTCTCTAAGGTTTGCTTCTAAAATAAGTTTTTATTTATATAAATAACCTAGAATATTAACCCTAATGACTAACTAGGTAATTTGTTCTATTGTTACCAAACTGCCTGGACATCTTTTATATCCTAGTTATTTCCTCAAGTATTCAAGGTTTTTCATTAGCTGTTAAATCTGAAGGGCAACTAGAACAAGCTAAAGAGAAACTTTAAGAGAATTATGAGTACGATAATTCCAAGTACTACCCAAACGATTGTCCAAATCATGCTAGCAATGAGTCGATATCCAATATAAAGTAAATTCAACAATCGTTGGAGTAAGCCTACAGTAACTTCATACACGAAATGTGTGATGATTCTTTTTATTATTTTCCATTTATATATTCCAAAACTCGAACAATGGAAGCATTGGTGTTTCTATGTTAAGATCTCGTAGTTTAGCTCACATCAACGAATTGCGTTATTGATTATTCCGTTATGTTGCTATCTATTTCTCGTCTACTTTTCATGACCACTAAATGCTGGCTTTAAGTCATTCATATAATCGAAGAGCAGTCTTTTCCTATCTTTTCAAATAGTTATAAACAGTCTTCTAAGATACTTTGATACCATAAGTTTCATTTCAGCGAAGCGGTGATTCTCCTAAGGCTAAACATTTCTGCAATGCATCTAAACTAGCAAAGAAATAATTCTTGGTTCGCTCTGTAACTTTGTAAATGCATCTTGTTGTTTTCTAAACTGTCTTCAGTAATCTTTGTATAACATTATTGAGTGGCTAAAAGACTAGATGGAGTTAAAGGAGACTAAGATAAATAATGTCCACTGCTATTTCTAATGAAAGACTTTACCCATGCGTTAATTGTGGGCAGAATATAGAGCATATCCACCTGATGATGTTCATTCACAA
>DASQWW010000107.1:0-4269 GCA_035640055.1 Nitrososphaeraceae archaeon
CTACTATAATATACTATCACTATATTTTCTGATTCATAATAATTGTATTTTATAGATGATAGTCAGAAATACAATTTCAGTTTTGCAGCTCTTCTGTTCTTTGGGATCATTTATTACTCTATATTAGTAGGATTATTAATGTTATATTAAATCTCTATTTGTTTTAATTCATGGATTTAAACCAAAATACGTTTTTTCATGTTGATAGATTGTCATTATTATTTAGTGAATTGATATCAATTTTTTGCAACAAAACTCTATTAGTTCTCTGTCTATGAACATCTTATCTTTTCGATGCTAAAAGGTGGTCTAAGGCATTATACAACACTAAGATCTATTGATCAAGGTACAATTTGCTGTAAGTAGCCATTTCCTTAAGTCTTGTACAAAATGTATTTGGATTTATTCACCCTATAGATTCGAAGAATTGATTGAACGTTGTCTGATTATTCAATATATTAGATATCATCAGGATTGTCAACTTCTTGCCAACTGGTTTGAACGTATTTTCTATGTGACAAGGTTTGATAAGGTCACATGCTATACATAATATTATCTTGGACTAACTTGCCTGTAACTTACCTACTAACCAACTCATCACTTACTAATTTATATACTTACAATTCAATAGTTACTAGCGCTATGCAACAAAACAACATTCCACTTACTTCTAATATAGAGGATGAGACAATTAGTAATAAAGATTTTGAAGACAAGAATGTTGGTAGCACATTTAATTCTATTTCACAGAAATCTGAACAAATAGAAATTCAACAGGGAGTAGAACATAATATTGAGTCTACATTCGGCAACGATATTTTCCATATAAATGACAATAGAATTCTTTCATTATTAAATGAAGAAACCGGTTCAAATTATTCCTTTAAGGGTCTGATGAGAAAATTGAATTTACATCAACAAAGTCTCGCAAGAGCATTGGATAGGCTTGAAGAGCTTGGGTTGATCTATAAAACCCCAGTTGGCTATAAATTGAGTAAGAATGGAGAATTAATGAGATTATCAAAAGGCGATTCACAAAAAAATATATTACTTAGACAAATAGGAAGAGATGGATATATACAGCTATTCCAAACATACATTCCAATCAATATAAAAACTAAGGAGCTAGTAAGAAATTTAATAGGAAAATGGTTCTATAAGCTTAGATGGATCAGAGTAATTGAAAGTGAAATAGGATATCTCCTACAATGGATGAGCGATGATAACTCGTTTCAAATTAACCTAAGAGTAGTATCTGACTATTTTATAATAGAAACAGATGCAGCTTCCGATAAGGAAAAGGTCCAAGCAATGGTTGGTTCATGTAAAATATTTGAGTATATTACGAAAGCGTTACAAAATAAGCTAGAAGCCGTAGATAATTACAGGATAAACATTAATCAATATATAGATAAACAAAATAATTAGTAAGATGTGTAATATTACGTTAAATTATTTATTTAGCCACAAAGCTGAATTGCGGCTGCATAATGCATCTAGCCTACATGTAGGCTCGCAGATCTATAAATATATTCACTTCTAGATCTCACTTCATTTTACAAATCTTTTATAACATAGAACTGTCGCATAACATAAAAAAAGAGTCGGGCCAGTGAATCTTCATGAGCTCAGTAAGCGAAATAATGTCAGAAAAGGAAATAGTCACAATATGTTCAGAGTCCGGTAAGACCGCTCAGGATACTGCTAGCCTTATGATAAAGAAGAAGGTTGGTTCAGTAGTTGTAATTGATAAAAAGGCGGAGCCTGTCGGTATTATTACAGAACGAGATCTAGTCAAGCGTGTATGTCTGAAGAATGTTGTCGCCAGTAGAATCAAAGTGGAAGAAATCATGTCCTCTCCATTGATTACTGTCATGTCCTATGATTCGATAGATACGGCCTCAAGAATAATGTCGAAAAATAAGATAAAGCGGCTAGTAGTTTTAGAAGAGGATAATAGAATTACAGGCTTGTTAAGTATTACAGATATTACAAGACAGTTGGCGAGGATCTTGTTGGATGACTATAATCGGTATAGATCTTTGCGGTTTGCAGTAGATTCTTCTTAAGGAATTCAAAATAAATATCATAGGTGAGCAAGAGAATACAATAAGTCGATAGACAACTATAATAGATGGTCGCTTTCCTAATTGGTGTATCCTTATATTTTATAATACTCTACATCACATGTTTACTCATAACATTCATTCTATTCCCAGCTGCAAATCTAGCTAGTTCAAAAAAATATAATTTCCTAATTTGTATAAATTCATACAAAAAAGTCTTGACAGCTTATTGCTGGTTTGTTTGGGAACGAATTTGTCTTATTATATCTAATACTGCATCTGCATCTTCTGCTTCTGGATCTAGTTCAAGGTACAGGTTTAATGTTCTAAGTGCTTCAGTGGGATTCCCCCTTTTTAATAACATCATACCTTTATCCCTCATAGCATCTGGATTATATTGATCTATAGCAATTACCATTTCGTTTGCTATCTCGGCTCTATCTATATCCTGTGCTTCGTAATAACTTCCCTTTAAATTATTCAACATACGTATTATCACTTGTCCTGCCGTTGCCTCTTCAAGAAACGCACGAGTGAGAGAAATATTTTGACTTGGATAGGATTGATCTAGCAGTGCTTTCAATGCATAATCGTCCATTATTCTGCCACCATTAAAAGGATCGATTACAATGTCACTGCTATCTCCCTCTAGGGTATATTTAACAAGAAAATGAGCAGGAAAATTTACCGGCCGTAATTTAAAATTTAAAACATAACCAATTCTCATATAGACTATGGACAATGTAATTGGAATGCCAGATTTCTCTTGCAAAACGATGTTAAGGTAGCTATTTAATGGATTATAGTAATCTTCCACATTCGATTTAAACATTTTTTGCTTGAATAGAAAGTTATTGATTTGCTCTATTGTCTGTGTGGGTCTAAGAGGCATTAATTTCTTTATTGATTGCTTCAACTCTGCACCCAGTTCATCTAATCTTTTTAGCGTACCGTTTACATCTAAATTTGGATACGCTAGAATCCTAGACAGATGAAGAGCGAATTCTGCGAGCCTATCAGTATCGTTGGATGAGATCATTGGATTGACTACATTCGCTCTCCAATCTTCTATTAAGGCAGCAAGATTATTAGTAGACAATATCCTAATCACATACAGAGCATATATTTATGTATGAATCTGGTATATTAAATATAATAACGATTTAAAGGAAAGAAAAAACCGAAGAAATTATCAAGAGAGTAAATTTGCCGATCCGCATGACTGCTATAAATTTTTGTTTTTTATCTGTTCAAAGTTTGGCCAGATACTCTTAAATCTAATTCCAAATAATGTGGATTAAAAAGATGATATCTGAATCAAACATAACAAAGTACAGAGAAAAAAACGATGGCAGGCAGCATCTTGGAATAACGTATTATAGTTGCCGACCAAGCATAAAAAGGTTGCAAACGGTAGTATTTGAGAATTAAGGAAGATACTAGTATGAGTGATTTTGTACCTTGTGCTCCTTTAGTTTTTTAAATGTACCGAACCTGAGGTTATTACATTTTTCACATTTCCATTGGTTTGCCTTTGCTTCCTCATATCTGGAAAAAGTTTCTGAGCCGCTTTCATACATTCCTGTATTATTATTATAATTAACAGGATTATAGTTAATTTTGTATTTTGCCTTTGTTAAATCCACCTTCAAAGGTTTGTTTCAATATTCAGTATAATCAACCTTAAAAAGTAAAGTAGTTAATTTTGTATTTTGCCTTTGTTAAACTATTTTCTTCTTAACTGCGAAGTTATCGATAGGAACTTTTTTGAAGGAGCTTATGGTAGAAAAACTGCACTAAAATGAAAAAAGTATTTTTTGATTAGAGTTCAGTATACTCTCATCAATCTACTAGAAATAATTGTCGAACCTAATGCTGCTATTGCCATTAAAGCTAATACATTTACTGGGAATTCGGGTGTTACTTGTATTGGTATGTTAACACTTTCTGCTGGGGAATTATTTATCTTATCAATATTTAGAATATATGAGCCCTGATCGCCAAATATGTATTTTTGTTGTGTAGCAGTCTGAGCTGATCTGTATGTTTCAGCTAATTTCTTATCTCCTGTGAGCAATACTATGTCATATGTTACACCTTTAATTTCTTTTCCAGATTTAGAGTCTAAGAATTTGATGTCAAAGGTATTTTCTTTACTTATATCATTTGGCGTCCAGTTTACTTCTACTTTGAATTTATCATT
>DASQWW010000108.1:0-3083 GCA_035640055.1 Nitrososphaeraceae archaeon
AATTTAAACAAAATGAGCGTAAAGTGACCAAAATAAGTTGGGATGCTGTTTTAGTAGCATTTGGAATGGTAATTGGTTTTATTATAGTAGTGATGAAAATTACTGATTATTGGCCTTGCGATATACTAAACAATTTACATATAGGTACAGTTTCTTGTGATAACTCTATTCAACAAAATTTATCTTCTATAGCAAATTTATTTCATCAGAATTGGATTTTTGCTAATCCCCTTCACTATTTATTACAATTTCTTCATAATATCTGACTACGCTGATCTTCGATATTTTTGGTGCTAGAATTTCTTTTCCATCTACCATATCAACAATCATTGCAGGAATATTAGCTCCTGCCAAAGTAGAAAATATTGTGCCTCCTCCAAGTCTGGGGTTTATTTCTTCTAGCTTAAGTACGCCTTCTGATGATTCTTTCATCTGAATGCAACAGGGACCTCTGATTCCTATAAGCTCTGCAATTTTCATACAATTTACTTGAAGATCATGATTCAGTAGAACCCTTCCTTTAATTGAAATACCTCCTCTTGTTTCAATACGGATCCTAGGTACTGCAAACAAAGACTTTTTGTTCAAATCAGAGAGTACATCTATTGTATATTCAGTTCCCGGTAGGAATTCCTGGAATATCATGTTATCCTGTTTGGAATTTATATATTGTAGATCTGATTCATCTTCGATTTTTATGATTCCGCGACTGCCCTTTCCAAAACGTGGTTTTGCAATAATGGGAAACCCTTTGACCTTTTCAGCATCTGTGGTGGTAAAAGGTATTTCAAATCTGCCAGAAAGCTTTTGGTAAGTTAGCATTTTGTCACGACAGACTTCTAAAACTTCCCTATCACTTACAACTGCTTGAGCGCCTACTTCTGCTAGTTTTTTTCTACTTTCACTATATGGGTAAATATCAAAACCTGACGATGGCATTAGAAGTTCAACATCATACTTTCCTACAATTTCAAAAAGTTTCCCTACAAAACCTTGGTCGTCAAATCCTGGCATTACTTCATTAATCTCGGTGAGAAAGAAGCCTGCAGACAAAGAGCTTGAATCGGTAGCGACAATCTTGCCTCCAAAGTTTGCCATCTTTAATGACTTTATGGTGTTTATACCTGCAGGACCAGAAGCACCTGGAACCAAAACTGTCGATACCATTATTATTATTATCCTACCTAAGAGAAGTAATAACACGCCTTTATTTCAGTTAGCTTAACATAGGCATATTACTTTCATATAGTAATTTGTTAACTGTGCAGAACAACAATTAATACCAAACATTGAATATTGACATTATTGAATATAAAAGAAGACTACCATGTTCATTGCAATTACAATGACCACTCATCTGCTGAACTCACAATTCCAAATGCAATAAGACGTGCTGAAGAGATCGGTTTAAAAACTATGGCTTTCACGGAACATGTAAGAAAAACTTCAGATTGGATACCCAGATATCTAAAAGAATTAGAGTTAAATATCGATTCTCCTGTAAAGATTATTCCTGGATTTGAAGCTAAGATTTTTGCCGATGGCTCCATTAACTGTCCAAACGAATATAGTAAAAACTACTTTTTGGTAGCAAGTTTTCATACTTTATATGGCGACAAACAAATTTGGGTTAATGCACTAAAGAAAGCTATTGAAAATCCAGATGTAAATGTCATTGGACATTTAGCACCTGAAGCAACATTTACCCTTGAAGTGAGTGAAATTGATGTGTTAGCTTCTCTAATAGTAAAAAACAAGAAATTGATTGAACTTAACGCAAAATATCATAGACCTCCTCATGAATGGACACTAATCTTCAAGAAAAGGGGAGTACAGTTTTGCTTAGGATCCGATGCACATTCATTAGGAGAAATAGGTCAATTTGAAAAGATTTTAGATTTGGTCTCCTTAGTTGATAGTACCATATCTTAGATATTTTTACATGCATATATACTAGATGACACACTACTATTTCATTCATTTCTTCCTAAATTTTACTAGGATCATATCATATTTCATTCCAGTCTCAAGACAAAGTCTTGAGCAAATAAAAAACAAGAAGGCTTACTTTGAGTCAAAGCTACCACTTTGTAACCTTGATGACTTCGAATGCTTCGGCATATTTCGCATTTATTTGATATCCTCTATATAAACATCTTCCGACAGTTGCATCTATCCACATAGGGCCGCATCGAATTTTTTGTGATTCAAAACAATCTAATGCGTTAGCCTTGATGTCCAAAGTTTCAGTAATATCAACATACAACTGTGGTCTGAAGGAATTTTCAGTTAATCCACCTGGGATAGTAGTTTCATACATGAACAAATTACTTAGGTCACGAGAAGCTGCTATTACCGCTTTGCTAAGTGCTTGATGGTCTTGGTGCGAATCACCTATCCATTGAGTAAAAACTGCCTCTGCTCCATACTTTGCAATTATTTGATCTATCGTGGCTACTAATTTTCTGCCAAAAACCATTTCATCAGGTGATAGATCTAAAAATTCAGGTTTTTTTTTGCACCCCATAACCTTTGCTGACATTATTGATTCTATTCTTCGCTTTTCTTTTGTATCTGTTTTCACAAAATTCGGAAGAGTTGCTATCACTAGATTGACTTCATATCCCATTCTTGTAAGCTTGGCTACTGTTCCTCCCATTCCTATTTCTATATCATCAGGATGGGCACCAAAAGCTATTACAGATTGGTTTGTGCTCATAAATTCTTGCACTTGTTAAACTTAGATATCATCTGATAAATTAATTGGAGACTATAAAGTTTTTTTTCTACCAAAAGATTGTCTGTATCGTCTATAGTCCTGATCTACTTCCATTGCTGCCGTTATTATTTTGCTTTTTATGGCTCGTAGTATTGAGGAGGAGGAGGAAGAGGAAGCCTGCAAGAACATTTTTGTATCCTTTGGCAGGCAGTGTCCTCCAATTCCTTCTCTTGGTTCTAAAATGTGTACATTCCATTTAGTATTCAAAGACTCACGTAGTTCTGGAAAGTTTATGTTGTTGGCTTGGCAATAAAGGTAAAGCTCCTCAGCAAATGCAATTTGTAGGTATCTATGTGCATTTTCA
>DASQWW010000109.1:0-2926 GCA_035640055.1 Nitrososphaeraceae archaeon
CATTATTATCTAAGCCGACTAAGGGTAAAGAAAAAGGAATATCATTATCAGTTATTGTCGTTGTCGGCAGTTGTTTTTCAGCCAACGCAAATGTATTTCGTACTTGGTAGGGATTAGAAGTATTCCAAATAACAGAAATAAGTATTATCCCAAAAGCAAAAGGTAGTAGTACGTTGGGTTTATAAACCTTCAAATGGATAGTCCTTTATATAGACCTATAAAAATACAGATTATAGCTAGAGTTAAGTTGAAATTAAAAAAGCATAGACTCTAGAAGATGCAACCTTTATCAACTGAACATATCAATTATCTCCATTTCTTTAAGGCTTAGTACTATTCACTTCGGATTCCACTTTGCAGATCCATAAATTGCAATGTTTTAGATATTATTGACAAACCTTTATTATATTAATGACTCTCGCTGAGGATAATGAACCGATTGTTGAATTCTAAAGCAATACCTTTTTTGTTTGAGTCTGAGACGAATTTTATTTGCATATTCTATCATCTTTCCTTCATCGATATCATTAGTATGGATTTCGACACGAGTGTACTTCACAGGTTCGAACTTTCCTTCAAAATACCCATCAAATTCTATAAGAGACATTCCACTATATTGGAAAGATATATCACGTACAACTTCTAGATAGCCGTCAACTCTGGGTAGATATAACTTTACTGAATCCTGTAATACTTTTACTTTAAAATTGTTACTATTGCCTTTAGTTTCAATCATTATTTATTCTACAACTAATAGAACACTTTATAGTTACTAAGGAATTGGCTATGAACTAATTAAAGCAATAACAACAACCGCATTTAGTAATGGCCTCAATTCAGGATAACAACGGTGTCCTTTCATACATTTCTTCACAGGTTTTATAGAAAAATATTCCCCACACTTCATGCATAAACCGTATTTTGTATATATTTTAAGCATAATCTACATTCATATTGTGTATTTTTAAGCCGAATATACATCCTCAGCACACATTAATGAAATGTTATCGATAAAGAATGATGAAGAAAAAGCGATCAAGATTTTAACATTGGAATTCAAAAACTTCTTGGTAAATTATTTCCAGAAGACCAGCTAAAGGAGAGATTATCAAGATGTGGGGAACTTGTGATCCAATTAAAGAATACATTCCAAATTAGCAATTGAGGTGCTTCAATTAGGTTTTTTGGGTAAGGATAAACCTAATAATATATCAGGATTATATGATTGAAACTCCTAAATGAGATATTAAAAGAAAAAGGATTGGATAA
Organism: Nitrososphaeraceae archaeon; assembly: GCA_035640055.1. GTDB lineage: Archaea > Thermoproteota > Nitrososphaeria > Nitrososphaerales > Nitrososphaeraceae > DASQWW01. The sequence continues at coordinate 1,270 of DASQWW010000109.1, forward strand.
AAAATCTAAAGAATACGACATTGAAAATAAGTTAGACTATTAGCTTGGTGAACACTATTCCTGTTGCTAACCATTCAAGGCTGACTGTGTATATGTATGTCCTATTGTATTATCATTCCTGATCAATAGTATTTATGTTCGAAGTGTTGTGACAACTTTCTGATCCTTGTTAGCTGCCTTTAGGCTAATTTGATTGTAATTTCTTCACCGTTGCCAATAGGTATCATTATAGATTGAACGTTTGATTTGCTTTTAATATAATTCGCGTATTTTGCCATTCGTAGTTGATAATCCTCTGGATATAACATATTGTCAGTAGCAATTATTCCACCTACTCTTACCATCGGTAGAACTAAATCAAAATAGATCTCCAAGTTTTCTTTGTCTGCATCAAAGAAAACAAAGTCGAATAAATCATTCAGCTTTTTGATGCGATTATCATTTTGGTAATTTTTTGATAACTGGAATAAAACACTTTTTGCATCGCCCTCTATTATCTCTATTATGTCTTTAACTCCTGCATCACCAAAGTTTTTATTCGCTTTCTCAACCTTTGAGTGGTTCATGTCTATTGTAATAATGGGTTTTTCTTTTATCCTTGTGCTGATCATGTCATAGTTTTCTATTATTGCGTTCGCAAACCAAAGTGTGGAATAACCAACAGATGTACCTACTTCTAGAATCCTCTTAGCTAGCATTGCCCTGAGTATTATTTTAAAGAACATGCCCGTATCTGATGTAATTGCAAGTATCCTATCCTCTTGGAGAATGTCTGTTTCTTCTAAGCGTTCACGGTTTGATTGTTCCTCTAATCTAGAAAGGACTTTCCGTATCCTTGTATCCATAGAATAATGAGTGTTGTCCATAAAGGCAGTTAGCATTATCCTATAAAATATTAGTTGTCTGAACCAGACAAAGGCCACCTAATTTTGTTCTTTCTTTGAAACTTTTTAGTTTTTCAGTAAAGATTTGTGAGTTAATCAAGTTTTGTTAATTATGTTCTAATATACTGTCTCCAATTCTATATAATCATTTAGAAGCAAAATTTTTCTGATTATTTTATAATGCATATATCAATAAGACGACTACAGATACAGTAGATATAGAAAATATTGGACTACAGGATGATATGTTTCTATTCTACAACTATTTGGAACTGTTTTCAAAGGCAGGCTTGCTATGAAGCAAAGTGACTAATGGGAGTTACCGCCATCCTTGTATGCCCCGTATGACATCCAATGGAGTGCACAGGCTAGTTTTTTCAAGGACTAAATGGAGGTATTGAAAAATTTGTGTATTAATCATATTCATGGTCAGGAAGGGAGAATGCGGCAGGAGTTTATTACGATTACATTTTTGCAGCTGGGATTATGAATCCCAAAAATAATAGACAGAAATATGCAACTGATTTTACCAATTCGAGGTCTATAATATACTAAATATGGGATATATTAGGAAAAATATGTAACTCTCCATGTCTTAAACCGACCAGATGATCTTTGATAAGTATGCCATCGTAGAAGAAATATTTTTTGAAAACCTTATATTACATGTAATACTTTTCTATAGCAAAAATGAAAAGTATAGAAGCTATTATTGCTAGTGAGAAAGTTCTGGCTGTGAATGAAGCATTAAAGAAAGCAGGTATAGGAGGGTA
>DASQWW010000110.1:0-19985 GCA_035640055.1 Nitrososphaeraceae archaeon
ATCCTTGGCTTGGAATTTCAGGTGTTAGCATAACTCCTGATATAGCTCAAAGTATTGGTCTACCAAGGAACTACAAAGGAGTAGTTGTAGGATCAGTTGAAGCTGATGGACCAGCAGACAAAGCAGGATTGAAAGGTGCAATAACAACAACAACATCATCATCGTCTGGTGCAAACCCTCCTAATCCAGATGATATAACAAGAGGAGGTGGAGATATAATAACAGCTATTGATGGACATCCAGTTAAAAGAATAGATGATGTAATATCTTATATAGAGGAGCACAAATTGGTTGGTGATAATATAGTTCTGACAGTAAATAGAAATGGACAGACAATGAACTTTAATACTACTTTGCAAGCGCGGCCGCTTTCAACTCAAAAAGGTTAGGAAGGAAATAATCTTGCCTTTTTGAAAAAATTATTTTATATTTAGTATTTTACTATTGGACAATACAGTCTCTAATCTAAACAATTTTCGATGTTATTAGGAGATCGGTTACTTGATAATCAGAGTGAGGGTTGAATTTAACATTATTGGGAAGGCTGACATAAATTCAAAATGGATACTTATACATAGATTATAGTCTAGATGATTTTTGTTTGACTTTAAAGGATGATGCTATCAATATACACCTGTAGCCGTAGCGAATGCAATTGCTAGTCTAGTTGAAGATAGTCAATTAAAAGAGAATTATATTATACCTAAGGTAAATGATCCTAGAATTCTCCCTGTGGTTACCCAAACAATGAAGGATGCGATCTTAAGGCATATAAAAAAGGATAGCAGCAGTCTAATCGTCAACGGATAGCAGATCTCTTACAGCTATAAATATATTCGAAATCTTGTATATTTAATTCCTTTTCATTATATTTCCATTTTGCTGTTATATATTGTGATCAAATATGCTTATGACTATTCGTTAGAAGTTTTCTTTATTGTATAAAGGCAGAAATCACATCCCCCACAGAAATAATAAAGGCTATCAAAATCAGAACACAAGCTCATTGTATCATAACAACGTGGACATTCAATTTCTCGCTCTAATTCTATCCTACTATATTGACGTTGATCTTCTAACTGTAGATTGTTACCATCAATACGACTTAACAATTCCTTGCTTTCCATATTATATGATTATTTCTTTTTCCATTTAAGTTATAAAACACTATAGCGAGAGGGGGGTGACAAGCTAGTTTTTCAGTTATTAATACAACTTCCACGATATAAAGCAATTACCGTTAATATAAATGCCTCATTTCACTATATATGTTCCATTGACGATAAATATTAGCAATATTGAAGAAGCTTTGGTATCTGAGTTAAAGATATCAAGGCAAGAAACGAAGGTATTTGTTTTAATTATAAAAAATGGTAAAATGGATAACGAAAAAATGGCTAAATTGCTGAACTGGAGTATAGAAGATACAGATAAAGTGGTAAAATCACTGATCAATCTAGGAATGGTTATCAAAATTAACGAATCTGACTATGAATCACTTCACCCACGATTTGCTATCACAAACCGTTATAGGAGGCTATGTCAAGAATATAACCTTCCTTTCAAAAAGAATCTAAAAATAGATAACATTGCCCTTCTACTGGAACGTCCCTATGATCATGCAAGGACTAAATAGGGTATTTTTGTTTTTCAATAGAGCATTTATGGCTGCAGTCAATCCAATGGGAGCTGATAAGGTAGTGTATTACGGAGTAATTAACATCAATGAAAACGGGAGAACAGTTGGTGCTGTAGATATCTGGCGTAATGTGATCACAAAAGAACTATTTTGTGAAGAAAAAAGACTAGGAATTTTAGAAATATCTGATTATATTGGTATGCCGAAAATTGACAAAGATAAAAAATGGGCAGTTGCAATAAGCAGAAAGAAAACCGGTAAGGATAGATGGAAGCTGGTAAAGGTGATTAAAGAAGGCAGGTTTGAGTTTACAGACACAAATCAAGAGACTATCATTGAAGTCAACGTTAAAGACTATAAAATTATAGATACGGAATGGTGGAGCTTTCTTGTCGAGAAAAAAGTGAATCACAGTATAGAGATAACAAAGGAAACAGGCACAAAATGATGATTGGAAACGCTCATGACAGCGATGATAACATTCAAGTTACCATTTTTGTAAACAGTGCCAGAGGAAGTGAAATTGCCAGTAAGCTGATGGGCTATTTTGTCATCAGAGGACAAGAGTTTAGATTTACGGCAATTGCATTTGGCAGAATTGGGGGACACAATATTAGCCTCACTATATCTAAAAACACATTACAAAAAATTAAAAGGATGGGAATAGATCCAGAGGCATTACAACTGATTATCCAGCGCAAATTAATTGAAGGAGATGTTATTCTGCCGAAAAATCTAAAAAAGCCAGAATAGACCAGATTTCAAAGTAGAGCTCCTTCTAGAGAATTTCCACAACTACACTTTATTCCTTTGGGTGAAATTGCAGGTATCAATTCTGCGATCAGTCTTTTTGATTTTTCAGCATTCCTGTTTAATATTTCTATAACTTCCTTTGAGCTTACTGGTAACTCGGTCCATACATCATAATCTGTAATTGTTGCAATTGAAACATAGCACATTTCAGCTTCTCTAGCAAGAGAACATTCTGGCACAAGAGTCATTCCGATAATATCGGCTTTTACAGTCTCTCTAAAAAATTGTGACTCGGCCCTTGTTGAAAATCTTGGTCCTTCTATACAAATATAGGTTGCTTTGGGATGAACATTATACCTCAATTTATTTGCATACTCCAATACTATACTACGCAGTTCTGGACAGAACGGCTCTGCAATTGAAATGTGACAAACTTGTCCACCATCATAAAATGTATACTGTCTTGACTTGGTAAAGTCAACAAATTGATCAGGTACTGCAAAATCACCGGGCCTATATTCATACTTCATACTTCCTACTGCAGTTGGAGCAATAACTCTTTTAACTCCCAGCTCCTTTAATGCCCAGATATTTGCACGGCTGTTAATTCTATGGGGAGGAATCCTATGTCCTTTTCCATGTCTTGGAATAAAAGCCACTTTTCTGCCAGCATATTCGCCAATAGTTATAAGATCAGATGGATCACCATATGGAGTATAGACTTTGATATCCTTCTCATTGCTGAAAAGTCCAGATTCATATATCCCTGTACCTCCAATAAGTCCAATATCTGCATAATATTTTGTAGACATAGGTTAATCATATACTGTTAACGAATGGACCTTATAACCCATTTTTCTTAATTTTCTCGCTCCATCAAGGCTTGTCAGTTCTATTATGAAAGCAAAACCAGCAATTATGCCACCTAATTCTTCTATCAGCTGAGCTGCAGCAATAGCTGTTCCTCCTGTTGCAATTAGATCGTCTGCAATCAAAATACTATGACCCTGCATTACAGCATCCTTTTGAATTTCCATTACTGCATTTCCGTATTCTATTTCATACGATTTCTTGATCGTTTTGCCAGGAAGTCTGCCTGCCTTTCGAATCATTATCATACCTTTGCCTAACTTTAATGCTAAGGCAGTTGCTATTACAAAACCCCTAGATTCTATGCCAGCCACATTATCAACTTTAGACTTACTAAATGTATGATAAAATTCATTTGAAATATAATTCAACGCGTCGTTACTTCGGAAAACTGGATTGATATCTTTGAATAAAATACCTTGCTTTGGGAAATCCGGACAATCACATATTAGATCATGCAGGTTAATCTGCTTTATAGTCATAAGGTGTAGCCATAATATATCTATAAAAAAGATTGTGGTTAATATGTGATTACACCTGCCCTTAAATGTCTCTTTAAGAAGACTTATGCCTGCATTTATAGATGCTTTACCCAATGGTATCTGGATAAGTACTAACAGAACAACAAGTCCAATACCGTAACAAAATAGTTAAACTAAAGGCTTTAATGAAGTATTTGAGCCTGTAAAATCAGCAATATTAACCAAATTCAAAATGCATAGAGCTGGTCTAAGCATAATTTTACAGATGCCCCTCTAGAAGCATATTATATTCGAACCAAGAATATGATAGCGGTAAAGGGTTTATGTTAAAATGCTATAAAGAGACTCTCGAAATCTACAGAAGGTGTAATTCATATTTGTTTATGGTATTGGCTCATGAGTATCTTCATAGTTTTGATATTACAGACGAATATAATATACTGCAGATGAGCTATGATCTCTGCAGATCTACGGTTTGAGAAGCACACTTCACTTATGACAAGAGATGAGCCAGTCAGTCTCACAATTAAAGGTGTTTATGCAATAAAATAAATTGGCGAAGAATTAGAAATTATTAAAAACTTTGACAAAACAACCTAATCTTATATCCAATAGTATACTTATAAATAAATTTTAATGACTTAATTGCCCATTAGAAGGATTCTTAAGTATCTAATATAAAGGTGCCTAAGAATATATAAATAAGTCAGGAATGCACATATCGCATTATGCCTATTAGAAATGGGGCAGAATATATTCAAAGCCTCAGGGGTAGAAATATCAAGGTCTATTTATTTGGCGAATTAGTAAAAGAACCAGTAGACCACCCAATGATTAGACCATCTATCAACGCGGTAGCAGAAACTTATGATCTAGCTAACGAGGAGCTAGAAATTGCCTCAGCGCAGTCTTCCTTAACTGGAATAAAAGTAAATAGATTCTTACATATTGCTGAAAGTGCTATGGACTTGGTCAACCAAAATAAGATGCAGAGAAAGCTTGGGCAGCTTACTGGCACATGCTTTCAGCGCTGCGTTGGCATGGATGCTCTAAATTCGTTATATTCTACAACCTTTGAAATTGATGGAAAGTATGGCACTCTATATCATAAACGCCTAATTGAGTTTATCAAAATGGTTCAGAGGGAGAATGTGGTGATCGGTGGTGCAATGACAGATGTAAAAGGCGACCGTAGTCTGACACCATCTCAACAAGAAGATCCTGATATGTTTGTTCATGTTGTCAAGAGAGACGATAAGGGGGTATATATTAAAGGTGCAAAGGCATCCCAGACAGGTTGCATCAATTCCCATTGGATTATTGTTATGCCAACTATGAGACTACAGCCAGCAGATAAGGTGTATGCCATAGTTGGCGCAGTACCAGTACACGCAAAGGGCCTTACTTATATTTATGGCAGGCAGTCGTGCGATACAAGAAGCATGGAGGAAGGGGATCTAGATGCAGGAAATGCTAAGTTTTCTGGACAGGAAGCCATGATAATCTTTGACAATGTATTCATTCCAAATGAACTAATTTTCATGGATGGTGAGGTAGAATTTGCGTCTATGCTAGTTGAGAGATTCACTTGCTATCATAGAAGAAGTTATGTATGTAAAACAGGCCTTGGAGATGTTCTTATTGGAGCAGCGGCCGCAATTGCAGACTATAATGGTGTGTCAAACGCATCTCATATTAAAGACAAGCTAGTAGAGATGACACATTTAAATGAGACAATATTTGCCGCAGGTATTGCGTCATCATATCAGTCTCATAGAACCGCTTCTGGTAATTATCAGAATGATGATATGCTGGCAAATGTTTGTAAACACAATCTGACCAGATTTCCATACGAGATTAGCAGAGTGGCCCAAGACATTGCAGGTGGACTGCTAGTAACTATGCCATCTGAAAAGGAGTTTAGGAGTCCTGAGACCGGTCCTTTATTGGAAAAGTATCTTAAAGGTAGAAAAGGTGTTTCTACTGAAAATAGAGTAAGAATATTGAGATTAATTGAAAATATGACTATGGGACGAAATGCTGTAGGATTTCTGACGGAATCAATGCATGGCGCCGGTTCACCACAGGCTCAAAGAATCCAGATTGCACGCCAAATGCAACTTGAATACAAGAAGAGGCTTGCCAAGAACCTTGCCAATGTTGAAGAAGGTGAAGCAAATGAACTTATTCAAGAACATTCAGAATACTTTAAAAGAATATTTGGTAAAGATGACGGCGATAGAAAGGATAAAGAGAAATTATAGATTTCTTAGTTACAAAATTGATTAAAACAATCATATAGCTAACTAAATCAGTATTATAGCTATTCTAGCAAGATATTATTGTGTTTTTACAAAATATTATTACCAAGAAAATCACTATTGGTTTCTGCAGTTTATAGCAAATGATCCGAGAACTCATAAGAATTTTAATGTAACAAGTAACTATCCGATGATCGATATAATAACACGAAAAATAATGCAATACTCCTAATAAATTAGATATAGTCATGGTCGCTAATCTCTATCCAAAAACTTTAACGTAAAAGTATAACCCATATTTAATTATCAGTATATGATCCGACTAACCAAAAGAGAAGAACGATAACCTATAAAAGCAGTTTTGATAGGAACCCAACTCTTCGAAAACCAGTCATATACAACAATTCAGTGTAGGTCTGAAGATAGGTAGAGAAGCCGTAATTTCTGAATACTATAGTAAGAATACAGAAAGAAACCTGCCAAACTTATGGGCTGATAGTTAGCTCATATCATATTATCATAAAGATATCTTACAAAATAACTTCATTCCATCCTAATATTGATAATGACAAATTTCATTCTCTAATTAATTTATTAATACTATTTTTGAGGGTTTTATATCTATCATATATTTGACTTGTGTTTCTCTTCAGTTATATTTTGCTATCTACTACTTCTATGAACTTGATCTATATGTACGCTCAATTCGTGGGTATTAACGAACTCTTTTCCACAAGCCTCACATACGGGATGATGTAAATGCTTATCTCCTTTTGCTTTCATATCTTAAATTGAGCAAAATAAAATAAATAGTTATATGATATTACTCTCTCATGGCAGAATTAAATGAAGAAGTAATCATATCATTTATCCAAAGCCTGGCACCATAGCTACCACGCCGAACGTTATGACGAAAGAAGGAATAGATGTTCAAAGTGATTATAAAGATACCTGCGAAGATTGTTGTTGTCTTCCAGGAGCCAGGATTTAATAATATGTATAAACAATTCTCCGAGTAATGCATTTGTGTTCTGTACTATTAAGTAATACATGAACATCGATCTGCGATATGATATTTTGGCATCAGAAATTTTTACGTTTAGACTGTATTGATTTGATCCAATTAGATAGGAATATCTTCATATTCTCTCGAAATGATTCAGCAGAAAATCGCTTAGCAAATTCACGTAATTCCAAGGCCCTATCAAGGTTCCATGAAGCAAGTGCATTAGTGACCGATGAAATAGCACCATCCAGGTTGTTGTATCTGAACTCTTCCGGAACAAGGCCATCTTCTTTTGCGGCACCTGAATTATGAGTTACAGGGATGACTCCAGCACTCATAGCCTCTACAAGAGCAATTCCAAAGTGCTCACCGATAAAGCTGTGTAGTAAAACCTTGGATCTCTTAAGAATGTCCATTTTCTCTTGCACAGTTGCATTCACATGGAAGGTTACATTTTTTGGAGCGATATTCCTTAGTTTTTTAAGGTAAGATACCTTGTCTTGGGTAACACTTCCTACAAGTTCAAATCGTATAGCAGGTAGTTTTTGTGCTATTTCTATTATGATCTCATATTCCTTCTCTGGAGTAAATCTTCCTAGGGAACAGACAATATCTTCTCTTTTTTCTTTCTGATCATATAAGGGAAAGGAATATTGTGGACATGGAGGATATATTACTGTAGATCCCATACTCCATGCGTCTCTTATCGCATTTTTAGTATAATTACTGTTTGTAATTATGGTAGCTCTTCTAATATAGTCAAGATTATTTGAAATGAACAGCCATGGTTTGATATAGAGCTTTTTCATTCTACTATTCTGATAATGTTGACTGGCAACCTCCAAGTCAATTGGGAAGTGAGCATAAACAATGGTCTTATCTGCCATAGACTTTGGAATAAGAGTAGATCCGCCTGTTACAAGAACAAAATCAAGTTTATATTCTTTAATTAATTTCTTGAAGAAGAAATAAGAATAAGTCATTCTTTGATATGCTCCAAGAAATGGAAGTATTTCGTTTCTGCCAATTGCCTTTACAAAGCCCTCTACAGAGTCACTGATATCAATTCCTATTCTGCTAATGGTGTCTTTTCTTTGTGGATATGCGCTAGCGCAGAGGAAAACCTTAATGCCCATCTCATGCAATGCCTTGATAGAGTGTAATCCAACATGTTCACCTCATCCGTGAGTCCCTTTGATGACTCTCTCCGTAGGCTTCCATGTTGTAATGAACTACTCCCGCGCTCATGATTGTATTGTCAAACAATTATCATCTTTTTTCTTTTCCTCATTATATATTATCATTTCATTCTTTTAATATAATAATTAAAATCCTGTGACTAGCTTGTCATATAATATTATAATAATAATAATAATATTCTGCTCAATAGATGTGCCTTCTTCTATTCCACCTTCTGAAGTAAAAAAATCTAATTATCCATATTAAAGCGGAAATAAGATATAGGAGAGTCAGAGCCATTAGCATTTTTATGTGCATAGTTATCTAAAATGTCATCAATTATTTTAGCTCTTTCATCTTCAATATAGATAATTTCATAAAGCTATAATGGAAACTTTATTATTAATTTTGTATAAAGATTTATGCATTATATGTATTGATTGAGTTGAATTCACAAAATAAATGTCTAATTTAAATCATGCAAGATTTGTTAATCCTTTCAATCATACACTGCTGCTACGGTCTAATAATGATAATAATAGTAGTAGTAACTATTAGAAGGCTTAACTTATGAGGTATAGAATTCCGTCAGGCTACAATTTGTACAAAATATTAGAAGAGTTACTAGAAATGCTTCAACAGAAGAACACACTAGATAGAAGTCAAGTTAATTACATTATAGACAAAGGTAAACCAGAATCTGATGACAGATAATCACCCGCTTTAAGGTACAATTCATAATCTCAAAATATCTCCATTTGATTAGAGTGTTCTGTTCTTCAATTTTCACAACCTTTCAAAAAATTTGGTTTGTTATTGTTGTAGCAGATTTTTTTCTGTGATACAAATCTTACAGCAATGAAAGAATTTTTGTCACTGGATAAAAAAATTGGAAATACATTCCAATAAAAAGCTGCGAATACAGAAATATGATAGTCTATATAGTATTATATTTTCTCATCCTGATAATTGAAAAGAAAATGGAGGCGATAAAATATATCAAATATACATACTAAACTTACTAGATTCTTCTTAATTATCTCATTATTTCTTATAGTCATATCGATTTTGGCAGTGTATTCTACTATTGCTGCATCTGAATATGGTATTAAAAAGGATGATATGCAAACAAAGTCTCTTATACACTTACTCAAATCTGTAGATTGGTGGAACGACTATCAAGAACAGAAATTAGGAGAAAAACTTTTGCAGATGGAAATAGACGGTCTGAACCTTACTTTACAGCATAACAATAATACTAATCCTTCAATAGGCTCCAGTAAACAACAACAAGATATTTATCATAAACTAATCCTGTTAAAACATCAGTCTTATATCGATACACTGCACGCTGACAAATCAGTTAATGGTTCACTGGCAAATCTAAAATATAATTCAGAATCTGAGCAAAGCATTTATGAAAAGTCCTTAGCAGATATTTCTGAAAATTCAAAGTTCATAACAATATATGAACTTATAACAATACTCTTAATTATAGGTGCAGGCTTGGGTGGCATATCAGAAATTGCAAAGAATAAGCTACTTGGGTATGCAAGCTTTGCTGTTGGTGGGTCAGGAGTAATAATATTATTGCTAGTCTTATTTGTACCATTGTCAATACTACCAGTAACAGCCGTATTTCATTAATTTTCTGTTTTTATTGGAGAAGAAAATGAGGATGGTCTTCTCTCATACATACAACCAAAGTAGAATTTGAAAGACTTGAAGGCTAAATATGGGTTTCAACAATGGCAAGACATTGGACATAGTGGAGATATTTTCCATAATGAAGGGGCTGATGGTAATAGTAGTGGTGGTAGTAATAAACAAGAAAAGGAAGAGTTATCATCATTATCATTCTTATCTATCATCTTTTTCTTCTTCTTCTTTTCTTAGAGATTCTATTACCTTTGCATTCACATCGTCTATGATATTCAAATTCTCTTTCAGATAACCAGTAAAATCAGTAGGTGTGATTATGCCAAGGTCTACCTATATCATTATTCTCTACAACAAGTAAGTGCCTCACTTTATTCTGTATCATTACATCAGCAGCTGCTTCTACAGATGTGAGCGTGCATCAATAGTAACTAATGGATAAGACATTATTATATGTTGAATTATTATACTGCTGCTACTTGCATCATTAACACACACTCTTCTCACTAAATCACGTTCTGTTATATACCTGTAGGTTTGTTATTGTTGCTGTTGTCAATTACTACTAACTAACGAACTTGCAGAGTTCTTATCTCATTTTTTTAGCTGTTTTTTGAGCTGAATTTGATATATTAATGGTTTCAAGTTTTTCAGTGATTAATTCACCTATTGACGTTGTCATAATATTGTTTTAAAATTGGAGCTTAAATGTCATCTATAAAGCTTAATAACAATACATGGAAAATACTCTTTTTAAGCTATTATTGTAATGTTTCAAGCAAATAGTAAAGAGGATTATGAACACCATATAACGTCATAAAAGATTCTGGCAAATCAGCTTATCGGTCTGAAGCTGATTTGAAAAAGATAGGAATACTGAATCCAATATCAAGAACCAAGATAAGAATTGGGAAATAGCTTCAGAAGGTCAAAATCACACTCTCAGAATTCAGGTATCAGAGACACCGCGGAGATACTGAGACATTTCGGTAATAAGGAGGGAAAAGAAGAAGAAGAATAATGAATCGTGCATACACATACCAGACATACAAAAAGGGCCGTGCTTAAAATCTCATATCTATATATTTGTTAAATAATTCTTAATACAGAAACATACTAATTTTTTATATATTATTTGCAACAAAATGCAATTACAATTATTATTATTTTTGATGTCGAACTAATAAGTCTATAACTTTAAGAATAAGAGTTATGAATGATATTATTGGGGGGGAGAGCGCTTGTCTACTGTTGTTGTCACGGTATCTGATGGCATAATAAAAAAGAAGCGAGAGGATAATACTAATAGTAATAGCTATTATAGCCATAGTGATTATGACCGCTACTCTAATAAAGAGAAGGATTATTCTCCTGATTTAGAAAATGATGATGATGATGATGGTCAAGAAGCAGCTACTACTACTACTGCTGATAGCAGCAACAACCCTTCTACTGCTACTAAAGAACAAGAAGAACAATCATCTCTTTACAATAAAAGAATTCTTCTTGTAGATGATGAACCTGATATTACTTTAACTTACAAATCAGCTTTAGAAGGAGTTTATGATGATACTGGTGATGGCGATAGCAAGAAGACAAGAACAAAATTTGAAGTACACGCATATAATGACCCTTTAGAAGCTCTATTAAACTTCAAGCCAAACTTTTATGATTTACTTCTAATTGATATTAATCTTCCAAATATGAATGGCTTTGAATTATGTGAGAAGTTATTGAAAATGGATATTAACATGAGAGTTTGCTTTGTCTCTGCTGGAGAAGTTAATGAGAAAGCAATAAGAGAAATACATCCATCTATAAATATAGGATGTTTTATCAAAAAGCCAGTTTCAATGGAAGATTTGGTCAAAAGGATAAAAACAGAATTAGAGTAATAGAATAAAGGATATACAGGTAATGGCAATAGCTTAAAGGGAAATAGAGGGTCGCCATTCTCATCATCATCATCAACTGATTTTCAACAACGGTTTTTTAAACACCTCAAAATCCAGCTGATGTTCTCTAACTTACATGTCTAACAACAAAGAGCTACGATAAAGAGCTAGAATAGGAATCAAGCCTTCTTCTTCTTCTGAAGGCTGATATTATTAGAAAATAAATAATAGTAAAATATAAGCTACTGATTATAGCTAACATGATTAAAGCCAAGCTTTTTATTTTACATATTGATAATATAGCAATTAATAGATAGAGCAGACGATAGATAAAAAAAGCAACATGGGAGTTAGTAGTTGTGTGGTTCATAAGCTGCTTTTTCCGTTGTTTTGTTTTTATCTATCCTCAAAGCCTATCTACATCTTGAGATTATAAAAAATTTTTACAACGAGATACATATATTGTTGGACTAATAATTCAGTAAGTGTATCTTTTCAGTTAAGTATTCTAATTGATTTTTATATCCCTAAGGCTAGGATTATTAACATTATAACGTATTAAGCACATATATATTCTAATTTGGTTGAATTAGACAATGAACACGACTAGGTTTCGTGATCTAGACAGCTTTACATGGAAAGTAAATTCAATAGTCTCATAAGATATGAGAATCGTGATTATTGCAGATGATATAGTGAAGGAAGGAGGTACCAAAGAGATTATTAAACATATAAAGAATGCCGTTGATAATCATGAAGTATGCATTGAATATGTTAGTAGCGAAAAGTATCTTCCTAAATATTTACCCAATAAATGGAGGGCTTTATTTAGAATCATCTACTTGAATAGAATATCTAATACTAATTTCTCACAATTCGATATAGCAATAAGCCTGCAGCCTGATTCACATTGCATAAGACATAGAAATCATATCGTATATTTTCAACATCATATCAAACAATACTATGATCTATTTTGGCAATTCTTTAGACAGAAGAGAGGATTAAGAAAAAAAATGGTATTTCTTTTGTTAACTGCAATAACAAGGCTTGGTGACAAGATCTATCTTACTCCAAATCTTAAAACGGCATGTATTATAGTCAACAGTCATACTGTAGGAGAGAGGCTCAGAAAGTACAACGGAATTACGAATTATAGTATTATCAATCCCGGTTGTAATAGAGTAAAAATGATACCATCATATAATGAAAGCATAATACCAAATAATCTACAAAAAAATAATGATCATCACTTATTATTGGCCTTTTCTAGACTTAATGTGATGCAGAAAGGCATCGACATTATACTTGACACAGCCACAATTATGCCCTATTATGATTTTGTTATAGCTGGACCGTACGATGCTACTATTAGGACTATTGACAAAAACCGACTCGATTCTAACGTCAAACTCATAATTAAAGAATTTTCCGAGAACGAAAAGTCAGAACTATTCAATAAATGTGATGTCTTCCTTGCACCTTACATAGAAGAAGATTTTGGAATCACACCACTTGAAGCCAACGCCTATGGAAAACCAGTTGTGTATTGTGACGATAGTGGAGAAATTGTACGCACACAGAAGCACAAAGATACTGGATTCATGTGTAAAAGAAGTCCACAAGAAATAGCTAAGGCTATAGAATATTGTATAAGAAATAAGGAACACATGAAGACTAGCTGTATAGATAACGCATCAAAATATTCATGGCATAACTTTGAAAGTTCTTTTAGAACATATGTTAATACTTTAAAAATCCAATAGTTTCTATAAGTGGTACATGTGATCTTTTTCTATCCATAACTCGAATACATTTTTCTCAAGTTATCACGCAACTTAAAAGCCAGTTTGTCAGCAATTTGTTTTTGATATTCATTAGAATTGGCCGAGTTTCTTTCGGTAAAGATAAATGGACCATAGGCATAATCCTCCCCGCTTATTGGTCTTACAGTTTCAAGTGAACCGAGAATTGTATTGAGATAACTATTAACATCTAATTTAGGAGAGTTCGGTTCTTGTTCTTCAGTTAGTTTCTTGAAAATATTCATTATTAGAGGTGTTTCAAGTTTTCTATATCCAAAGGGTACAGTATTATTGCCATTCCTAAGCCTTTCTTCTATTTTTGTAGAATCTAGATCGACCTTAGTCCCAAGTACTATTGGCAATGGTTTGTAGATTGAGTCTATCTTGAGTTGCCATACTTCATCCGTATTTGAAACTGTTGCATCGAAAAATCCGCTTCTTGGGGAAGAAGTGGAAACGATGAAGTTCCAATTTTTTGGATTTAATGAATATTTTTCAAAAAGATATTTTGCAAGTACCTTTCCTTCTAGAATTTCCATTTTACAATAATATCACTATATAGGGCAATATGAGGGTTACGCAAACAATTCGCAAATCCTAGTATTGATATTAATATTTATAATTAGTGCTAATTCTCCCGATTTATTCAGGTTTTAGATAATCTTCTACACATTTTTCAAGTTGACCAAATGCTATTGTAATATAGTTTTTGCGTTTTGGTACTCCTTTTTTGTAACCTGCCAACCTGTGAGTAGAAAGGTTAATCATTTCCTGTTGCTCTTTGGGGTTAGGAGAGCCTACAGAAACCCGTAATTGAAGCGATCTTTCTGGAGTCACTTCTTTTATCATTTGCATTAATTCATGTGGTTGCAGATTGCATTCAGCTTTTTCCAATACTATTTTGATATCTTGTTCTTGTAACATTCTTAGTGGAAGATTGTTATTATTTGCAGCCTTCTCAACAAGAGCTCCAATGATCTTGTAAGCAGAACGGAACGGTATTCCTTTTCTGATTACAAGTTGCTCTGCAATATCAAGTGAAATAGCATAACTGTTACTTGCTGCCTTCTGCATTTTTTCTTTATGTATATCAAGAGATCTTACAATAGAATTCATTATTTTTATTGCTTCGAGGGCAGTAGTGGATGCTGCCCACAATGATGGCTTCAAATCTTGTAAATCTCTATTATAGCCTGATGGAAGGGCCTTGACAATTGAGAGCATTGTCACTAAACTGCCTAGGATTAATCCTGCTTTTGCCCTAATGAGTTCTAAAGGATCAGGATTCTTTTTTTGTGGCATTGCACTTGATACAGAACTGTAGTCGTCAGAAATATTGATATAATCAAACTCAGATGTAGACCATATTATAAAATCTTCTGCTATTCTACTTAATGTCATCATCATAATAGAAAGTCCTGTAGTAAATTCTATAATTGTATCTCGTGAACTAGTTGCATCAATGGAATTTTTGGTTAAACTATCAAATCCAAGTAAAATAGCAGTTCTCTTTCTATCAATTTTAATGCTCGAACCGCCTATTGCACATGAACCCAGTGGTGACTGGTTAATTCTTCCATAGGTAACATATAGTCTATCCATATCTCTAAAGAGAGCATCGACGTATGACAAAAGAAAATGTGAGAATGTCCCAAGTTGTGCTTGCTGTAAGTGTGTATACATAGGCATTACAGTTTCTTTATTGTCGTTAGCTTTTTCTAATAGAGAATCAATTAGATCAATAATTGCAGCACAAATATCATTAATGTCATCACGAACTTTCATACGTATGTCCAGTACCGCCTGATCATTTCTTGAACGTGCAGTATGCAATTTGCCCCCTGCATCCATTCCAGCTTGTTTTATAACAAATGCTTCAAGCAATTCGTGAATATCCTCAGAGTCATTTGTACTTAATAATTCAGGGTTCTTTTTTACATCCTCTAATGCTTGCAAAATTCTTTTCAACTCAGTCAGACTTAAAAGTCCAATCTCATATAGCATTATAGAATGAGCTTCACTTCCCATTATATCATAATATAATATGTGACGATCATTATCTAATGAAGAGAGAAACTTTAGCACATCCTTGTTTAGTTTACCTTTCGATCTTGACCTATACACGATTAAATCAATCTGACAGCTTTATTTTAATATTATATGCAATATAGCTTTGCTGTTTAGAGCAGGGATTTACCTTGCCATAATTTGACAAGCTAGATAAGAATAATACTTCGAATGGCTTGATTATATTATGCTTTCTCTGATGAGGATAGATAGATTAAATCTTAATTATTAAGTCTGTAGGATCTGCTACAGTAATCGAATTGATGATAGTTAAAACCTTTACAATTTCTGAGGTCGAGTTGGAATTAGTAGTCCAACTTAAGTGGGGCCGGCCGGATTCGAACCAGCGATCTCCAGCGCCCGAGGCTGGCATCATACCAAGCTAGACAACGGCCCCTGTTCAATCATTTTTCATCTATGATTGAAACCTTGATGGACTTACTATAAAATGTTGCCAGAAGCAAAAGGTATTAAGTCCAGTTGAAGATGCATCTAAATTTTAGGATGAGTATCTCATCTTCAATACATGCGATATTGAATAAAACGAATCGGGTTGGAATAAAAGTGGAATAATAGTTATGAAAAGATATTCTAATTAAAATATCAGATCTTGGTGTCAAGAAAGTAGGCAGGTCAGCAGAGGATTAACCAATTTGAGTCCAATGGCGTTTAAGGTTAGAACATCTATAACAAAAATTCAAAAAGGATCAGTTGTAATATAAGAATTACTAAAAAAGTGTATTAAATAATAGAGCACAGAGATAGTAATAATATGTCAGATGAAGATTATAAGAAGTTATCAGACACAGAGATCGACCACGAACTTTCCAAACTTAAAACATGGAAAGTGGTTAACAGCAAATTGAACAGAGTTTTTGAATTTGACAGCTTTGTTCAGGCATTTGGCTTTATGACTAAAGTAGCACTTGAAGCCGAAAAGATGAACCACCATCCAGAATGGTTTAACGTTTACAACACGGTTAGGATTGATTTAGTAACACATGATGTTGGAGGAGCAATAAGCAATTATGATATCAAGCTAGCAGCTGCAATAAATAAGATATATGGTGGTGAGGAGCATTAATAAGTATGGAAATCTGTATTGATCATTTTTAAAATAAAGCTAAAAGCTTCAGTGTATACAACTGTCTCTCTCTTATATTATACAATTCAACGCACCATATAGTAACAAAAAACACACACCTTATTCATTATACTCCTCTAATTAATCTATCGAGATCTTAATTTTTTCTTCTAGTTTAAGGAATAAAAACTATCAAATAACAGACCACTTACAAAATGATAATCATTGTCGCAAATATTTGGTCCATTTTTTACCTTCATCGCCACATTTTTTGTGATTTATAGGAAAATTTTTTTCAACCGCTTATCCTTTGCTCTAAATATATGTATAACGTAAACTTAAAAATATACGTAGAATCTGCATATTAATTATTCTGCATTGCTTAATGGTCTAGTAAAAAATAGAATAGATTCAAAAAAACCTCGAAAGGACGGGCTCACTTACATTATTGATAAGTTTCAGGGTCTAGATAAAGAGAACTTTGAGCTAATATCACCATTCATTGACGTTGTAAAGGTCTATGGTGCACTTCCTCTGCTAATATCAGAAACTAGCTTTAAAAAGAAGATTAAATTCTACCATGATTTTGATGTACGTGTCTCAACAGGCAGTACGATTACAGAGTTTGCAATTTTAGAAGATTCTCTTGATAGACTTGTAAAAGAGGCTGCAACTATTGGTTTTGATATAATTGAAATAGGTGAAAATAATGTTGAGCTGGATATAGAACAAAAAAGAAAGATTACAGATAGGATAACATCATATAACCTAGAGTTTCATTGGAAGGTAGGAAAGAAAGACCCAAGACATCAGTTGAGTATTGAGGAAACACTATCAAAAATTCACGAAGGAATAAAAATGGGATCCAATAAAATAATACTTGAAGCAAATGAAGGAACAAATGTGGGAATTTATGATGACAAAAGTCTTATTAAATGGAATTTCGTAGGTGCACTAACTGCTAAGTATCCTCCAAGCACTTTCGTATTTGAGGCTCCTTTTGAAATACAACAATCTGCTCTGATAGCGGAATTTGGACAGCGAGTAAATTTAGCTGAAATCAATCCTGATTTTGTGGCATTAGTTGAATCACAGCGCAGGGGGTTTTTGTCAAAAGCGGCTTTTGGTTTATCATATTTGCGTAAGGAACCAGAAGGCGGTCCAGCTGCCAAATTTATCTATTATATTATAAAAACAAAGCCCTACATCGATCAGAGCGAGCTGATGAATTTGAGCCATTTGCCAAGAAGAACAGTACAGGGTGCAGTTGATGAACTAAAACGTCAGGGGTTAATAATTGAGAGAAATAATCTAGATGATGCCAGAAAGAAAGTGTATAATCCTATCCATTCAGATTGGCTCTAACAAAATATTGTCATCTATCTATCAAATTCTGATATTTTTGCATAAGCAAGAAGTGCTGCAATTGTTTTACAGTCTTCAATTTCTCCATTAATACATTTTTCAAGTGCCTTATTTAGTTTCATGCGTTTTATCACAATGTTTTCATCTTCATCCAGATTTCCCCTCTTTATTTTTTTCAAATTTGTTACAATAAATATGTACATCAATTCCGTACTATATCCTGGCGCCAGATACCATTGTAATATTTGGGATAATTCACCAGTATAGCCAACCTCTTCTCTCATTTCCCTAAGAGCTGCCTGCTCTGGAGTTTCACCTTTTTCTATTTTACCTGCAGGTATTTCTAACACAATTTTTCCTGCTGCGTGACGATACTGAGTAACTAAAAGTATGTCGTCACTATCAATAATAGGAATTAATCCTATAGATGGTAAATGTTCTACAACTTCTTTTTCGATTATCTTTTTATTTAGTTTAAACTTATCTACTCTAAGTGAAATGTTACCTGAATAAACTTTCTTTTCGTCTGTTACTTTTATCTTTTTCTCCATTTTCTTTTTGTTTTTCTTCACCAAGGAATCAAGGCTTAAACATATTGGTCGATTACAATAAAAAGAGATACTTACGTAGAGTAGTGCTGCTGCTACTTGAATATAGGACTTTCTGTGTTGACAATAGTTTTGCTGACAATCTTGGAACTAATCATAACTCCTAGAACCCCCATCACTATGGCTGGACCAACTACTAGAGGATAGGCATAGCCAATCATTCCAAAGTATATGGCTAAAGTAAGACTAGGCCAAACAGGTTGTCTTGTAAATACTTCATTGTAAGTGTGAGTTATTAAAGGATAATATACCATAAAGAAAGAGGATCCAATGAGTGCACCCACTATGTAATTAGTGGTCCTTTTAAAGGGTATTGACAGTATAAGATCAGCTGCTATGATTGGGATTATATTAATAATGTAAAAGGGAATCGTTGGAATCAATGATCCATTTGGAACTATGGCTGTGACTGTATTTATTGTAAGAAAAATTGCACCCGTAACAGACAGAGTGCCAAACTTCCTATTTGTCAATTCAAATGAAGAATACAAAATAAGAGATATCAGAAACGGAAAACTGAGAGTAGAAAAAATAGCAGCAAAAGTTGGATCTGGGTTAAAGTTAAAATATTTTGTATCAGAAAATGGTAAGGAGAACATATAAATTAATCCCGAAGTGGCAAGCCAAATTGATATAAGTCCAATAATAATTAAAATAGATGGATCTCCCATCCTATTCTTTATAAATTCAGTAACAACAGCCAGGAAATTCAATTTGTTATTATCCCGACCATTGGTATTATTCCGGCTATTGAAATAATTGTTATATCTAACTATTCCAAGCAAAGCTCCACTGCTGTTTATCAGCATCCCCATTACTAATATGAAATGGGGAGGACTCAATAATCCATCCAAACCAAATGCGGAGTGCCATGCAAAATCAAAAGGTCCAGCAGCTAATAACATAGAAATTCCAATAGACGCTAATTTCACTGGTGTCTTTAATATAGAACCATGATTAATAGAAGAACGCAGACTAAGAAGCATAACTACAGACCCAAGCGTAGCTGAAGCTATTCCTCCATACAATATAGCGTGTGGTGGCGAAAAGAAGGTTTCTGGTTTATTTAATAGATGATTTGTAATATCAAAACTACCACCACTTGCTGCTAACATGATACCCGAGCTAACCAATATGCAACCGGTGATAAAATTTAAATTAGAACTTTTATACGAATGCATAATATTGGTAGGAGGATGAGGAGGAGAAGTGTTAGTAGAAGTATTACTATTAATAATCCCTTTCTTTGCTATTATAAAATTTAGTTTACTAAAGTAGTTCATTGCAAATACTGATCATGCGTTTGAGGCAA
>DASQWW010000111.1:0-11276 GCA_035640055.1 Nitrososphaeraceae archaeon
CGCTTCAGCCAAGTTAAACTTATGTATGTATTGCATTTCAGTTGAAATAAATAGTTGAAAGTGTTACCATTAGATAGGAAGGAGAAAATAAGTTACCATATTAGCGCTATATTTGGAATAGGTGTGTCTGACCTGCTTCTGGAGGATCTCCAAATCGAATTTTCAAGAAGGACAGGACGAATTAAAAACTTCAGTATTGGAAAGGAGTTGGTCGCAACCATGCGAACAGATGGCGGACTTGCCTTAACAGTATTTGGTGCAAGAGAATTAATAAAGAATAAGCAATTCAGAGAAAACTGTGTAATTCCAATTAACGAAGCCATTCCATTTGTTAGTGAAGGTAGATCTTTATTTTGTAAACATGTAGATTGGTGTGGTTTAAATGTAAAGGCTGGATCGGATGTAGCAATTATAGATAAGAATGATCACATTCTAGCAACAGGTAGAGCATTATTTGGCTGCAATACCATGAAAAAATATTCAAAGGGCATAGCTGTCAAGGTTAGAGAAGGAATAAAAAGCAGAGTAAAATAAATAACAATATCATGATGCGTAGTGGAAACCGCGAAATGAGACGCATGCTGGATAAGATGGGACTTGAAATGCAAGACCTTGGCAATATAGAAGAGGTAATTATCAAAACCGAAACTAAGGAACTTTATCTCATAAAACCCCAGGTGGTAGAAATGAAAGGAAAAGATAGCACTATTTTCCAAATCATTGCGACGACTATTGAAGAGAAAAAAAGAGAGATTCCTGCATTCAAAGAAGAAGACATTATTCTTGTAATGCAACAGACAAATGTTTCAAAGGATAAGGCAATTCAAGCATTAACAGACGCAAAAGGGGATATAGCTCAGGCAATTTTGAGTCTCACAACCTAAATTTTAAGCTTGATTTGAACAACATATCTTCTTTGCCTAGTAATAATACCGATCATTACCATTTTTCATCTTTATTAAATATAATTCATTTCAGTTTTTCACGGTACTCTTTCTATAACCTGGGTAAGTTAGGTATCATAAACAGAAATTGCTTTCTTATCTATATGAAAAAATAAAGTCTAAATTCGGTAGAAGGTAATAATCGCAAATTCGCCGAGTATTACTAGGAGATATCATGTACCTTTATCATCATGAAGCAGCATTCGAGCAGAGGTGATAATTTCAATTTAAAATCGTCATATACTCAAATTAGGAATTGTTATTATTCAGACAAAGATTTTATATATAAAAGATTAACAATTTTTTAAGATTACTACTAGGATGTCAAAGTAACGGTTTAATACCTCTAATAATTGCATTGGTAATAGTTTGGAGCAAAAGATATCATCTGTAGAAGACATTGTTAAGGCATTATCTGAACTTGAGAAGGAGATGGATAATCTAAATTCAAAAGTCGCAGAGATGAAAAAACGTATTATAGCTTATTCTACTGAGGAAATTGAAAATTTAAGACAGCAGACTATTAGCATTGCTAATGAGGAAGCAAAAAAAATACTTGCTACGGCAAGGGCAGAGGCTGAAGAAGAATCTTCTATGATTGTTAAAGAAACCGATAAGAGTCTTGAAGTTGTTAAAAAAAATATCAATTCTTCATATGATAAAGCAGTAGACAGCATTATTAAGATGATTCTGGGTGAATTTGCTTCTTCTAATTCTGGCTCTATTTAAAGGGCGAAAGCGGATAAATTTACAAAAACTTTCAGAAGTTTTTGTAATGAATATAATAAAGGATATATGATTTGATTAGATCTCCGCTTCGGCTTAAGGATCCGGTCAGCCTTTCCATTTAAGGAATAATTTCTCAGAAAAATAATGATTTTGCATTAAAAGGAGGCTTCATAAGATTTAATAACTATTGTTGTCCAAAATAAAATTGATGAAACGCCCCTAGTTATGGAGGCCTTGAAACATAAAGTTGCTATAGCTACAGTCTACGGTCGCTCATATTATAAAATCATCAATGCACTAAAGCTGATGGAATTGCAGTTTGTGTCCTTATCTCCAGAGCAGGCGGCTATGTCTAATGCCAAAATTATTATTACTACGAAAGACGAAGCAGATATTGTTAAAAGAAAAGATATAGTGTTAGACACCGAACTTGATAATTATCCAGTCCTTATAAAAGCAAAGATTTTACGGAACGTTATGGGATATTATCAAGATGATCAGTTAACAATAGGTGTTGATCCGGGTCACAGAATCGGCATTTCGGTTATTTATTTTCATAATGAGATAGCAAGTATGGTAGAATCTTCGCCGGATTCAGTTATACAACTGATATCTGTTTTATTATCAGGAATAATCTCAACAAAGAAGATCTTGAGAATTGGTGACGGTAACATTTCGATGGCAAAATATATTGCCTCGATCATAAAGGGAAGGTTCAACAATTTAGTTCGTATTGAAATTGTAAATGAATATGGTACATCTCTACCATCAAAGACTGACATAAACAGGCGCGGAGCAAGAGATGTATCCTCAGCGAGAGCTATTGCTCTCAGAATGGGCAGATGTTTCAATTCATGAGCAACACATCCCAGTAATGTTAAATTATAAAGGCGAGCTTCAATAGACAAGTTAAAAATAAATAATTTCGAGTGGGATTTCTTATTATGTAGAAGAAGCGTTTTTTATAGTATAACGTAATAAATATCTCGATAAAGTTTTTGTGGGTTAAACCTGAATTATACTACTTCGAACATCTGCACCAAGCAAGCAATATATATACTTTATTAGTGTCCTTAATGAAACTTTTCTATATTCCCATT
Source organism: Nitrososphaeraceae archaeon (assembly GCA_035640055.1). Lineage (GTDB taxonomy): Archaea > Thermoproteota > Nitrososphaeria > Nitrososphaerales > Nitrososphaeraceae > DASQWW01. The sequence continues at coordinate 2,774 of DASQWW010000111.1, forward strand.
GTTGTACATATTATAAATTTTGATATGTTCACCTTTTTGATAATAAAATATTTGCATAAATTTAAATAGTAATTGTGACATAATTGAAATAGTAGAATTCTGGCGGGAAAGAACGGAAAATGACTTGTAAAGGCATATGTGTGCGTCACAAAGCACAAAAACCAGTAGGTTCTGGTCGGTATGCTAGCGGGCAAAAGAGATGCCAAATTTGTGAGATTTTCATAAAATGGGACGGACTGTGGTGCCCATGCTGTGGTTATAGATTAAGAACCAAACCGCGTAATCTAAAATATAAGGCAAAATTGCGGGCAAGGAAGAGGCAGCAGGAATATCGTGTTGCTAAGGCTATTTCTGTCCATGCCTAAAGCGGCCGGTCCATACTAATGCAAAATAAAGAATCAAATATATTGGTTATAAGGACTGCAAAATCAGAAAGTGGAAGAATATTCTTTATAAAATTTTTATTTTTTGAAAATGGGTGTTTTATTGCAATAGCGGAAGCTTCTGATCGTATTGGATCAATTTCAGTTTCTATAAGCTCTTCAAACAAAGTTAATACAGCCAAGGTAATTCCAAGCAAGTTTGATTCCATCTTTATTAGCACCATTTCGGAAAGAATTTCTTTAGTGATAAATGGTATTTGCATACTTTCACTTCATAATACAAAGCAATTGAACCTTGATGATATGAAGGCAATTATGGAAGAGATTATGAACCTACTTGGTGAGAAATATAATGAAAGCGATTATAAAAAAGGGGAAAAAGCAGATTACAGACAACAATAATGACTTACGTAGTTTCCTAAGACTATTAGAAAAAGTGAATGAGCTTTTAAGAATAAAGAAAGCTGTAAAGACAAAATTTGAATTAGCAGCCATAGTGAGCAAGCTTGAAGGAAAGCAGGCAATAATATTCGAAAAGGTTGAAGATGGAAAATTCAGAGTGACCTCAAATCTACTCGGTACACGGAAAAGGTTTTCTCTTGCTGTGGGAGCAAAAGAGGAAAAATTAATTCATACACGTGTTAGGGAAGCTATTGCACATATCTCTAAACCAAGTAAATTCTCATACAATCCACCATTTTATGAGAATTCCTCAAAGGATTTAATGGATCTACCTGTGATTACTCATTTTGAGAAAGATGCAGGAGCATATATTACATCCTCAATAGTTTTTGTGAAGGACCAGGAAAGCAAAAGCCAGAATTCTTCTACCCATAGATTGTTACGATTGGATAGTAAGCATATGGCAATTAGGATGGTGGAAGGACGACATCTTCATAAATGTTACTCATACGCAAAGGAGCATGGAGAAGATATAAAGGTTGCAATTGTAATTGGTATTCATCCTGCAATTAGTATTGCAGCGGCATATCAGGCTAGATATGGCACAGATGAAATGTTAGTAGCCAATTCTTTGCTTAACGGTAATCTCACGCTTAGTAAGAGCAATTATTCTGAACTGTTTATTCCTGCTAATACCGAAATTGTTCTTGAAGGCAGAATTCTAAAAGATAGAACTCATGAAGAATGGATGGTCGAGATGCTTAGAACCTATGACTTTAAGCGTAAACAGCCCGTTTTTGAACTAGACAGAATAAGATTCAGAAATAATGCGATTTTTCATGATATTTTACCTGGCTTTAAGGAACATCGTCTGTTGATGGGATTGCCTATTGAAACGAAGATGCTTGAAGAAATCAAAAATGTTGTTCCCACGACTAAAATAGTACATCTGACAGATGGAGGGAGTAATTGGTTGGATGCAGTAATTCAAATCCAGAAGCGCCTTGAAGGTGAACCGAAAAACGCTTTGATAGCCGCATTTGCATCCCATCCTTCACTTAAGATGGCAATCGTAGTAGATGAGGATATAGATCCAACTGACCCTGTAGCAGTAGAATATGCGTTATCTACTAGATGTCAGGCTGATAAAAGATTTATGCTGATTGCCGACTCTAAAGGATCTAGCCTTGATCCATCAAGTGATCAGCAAAATTTACTTACTACAAAGGTAGGAATTGATGCGACTGCAACTCTTCTTAAACCTAAAGAAAGGTTCGAAATCGCAAAAATTCCTGGGGAAGAAAAGATTAAACTTTCAGATTACACATCTACATATTAAGCAGGTAAATAGTAGCCTCATAAAAAAGAATCGAATCTGGAAAGTACAATACTCGTGAAGAGAATAACTATGAGTCAGAAAGTCAAATATGGAAGGACAAAAGTCAGTATAAGACAATTAGAGGGCGATGTCTGACACAGAACAGTTTACAAGCTTCCAACGAATGAATGAAAACTGAGTCTGAAAATTGACTATTTCATAGTCCTAATAGGAAGATAGATGTTAGCGTAGTAGTAGGAGCAGTGATAGAAGAAATTCAAATAAGATTCTAATTCCAGTACGAAATACGACCATAATATATAACTAATGTCACTATCAAAAAGAGATGCAATATTTATGACATCGTCAGTAAAAATCAATTTCAAAATAAGAGAAATAGATCAAGTAGACTTGCAAAAAGGATTTTTCAAGACTATGTCTAATTTAACAGAAGTCGGGGAAATCCACAGAGATGTTGAAAGAGCCAAGAATATCTTGCGGATAATTAAATCATACCCTTTTTACAAAATTTTTGTCGCAGTTAAAGATGATGGCGAGGTTATAGGATCATCTACATTATTGATAGAACAGAAGTTTGTTCATAATGGAGGAAAAGTAGGCCATATAGAAGATGTTGCTACGCGAAAAGAATATGAAGGTAAAGGTGTCGGCTCAGCATTAGTTCGTTTATCATTAAAGTTCGCAAAAGAAGAAAATTGTTATAAAGTAATTCTAAATTGCTCCAAAGAAAATGTACCATTTTATAAAAAACTTGGGTTTAAGGAACATGAGATATCAATGAGGTATGATATATAATGTAGTCTCTATCCTTAGACCTTAAACTCTGCTATATGTAGAATATATAATATGGTTTTGCCAAATAAGATCTTTGTCATCTAAGGCTTCAGGCATATTGCGGTAAAAAATTTTTGCAGTCACAAGTACAGCAAATAGGATTATCCAGCTAGTGGAAGAATCAAGAATAGGTTTTATGAATGTATTAACCGATTAATGCATTCATAACAACGGTTATCATATCGATAACGCTTCTTATATTGCAGATATCTATAGTCTGATTAGTAATAGGCTAAAGCTATATCTATATATATTATAGGATATGCTCTATTGCCTTTTGTATATCTCCGGCATCAATTATATTAGCTGCCATCATTGCTTCAAGCAGTCTCAAAACTATTAATTCCCCGGTTGCATTTGCGATTGTTTGCGGAACAACGACGCATACATCGTTTACGATTACGGTGACTTCATTGTCCTTGGCTCCGCTCCAGTCCTTTGGTATTCCTATATAGTAATAATTCAAGTCAGAGGTGCTTAGATTTTGATAGAGTATTTGAACCATTTCTAAAGTTGTTTATGCTCATTTAAATTTTTAACTTTTATCAAGTCCAATAGTCTAAATAGAACTATAAGCAAAATATATTAAATATGGCAAAGTTTGACGGAATAAAAGGCCAAGAGCTACTGGATATAGAGGAGCACAAGGACGAAATCACGTTAATCTTCAAAGATAATAGATACCTTTTCGTTAAAATCGAGAATGGTAAATTAATCTGTGATTCTGTTCCAGAATAGCTATATCGTTAGTACGTACAGTATGACCTAATTTACCCATATCACTTATGAACGATATAAAGTTATTTTTACTATACTTTGATTTTAGAGCTCCACATAAATAATTCTGCCTTTTTCTATTATTTCATACAAAGTCAAATTTCCTGACTTTCTCCATTCTGGACTTTGCTCCATCCATGCCTCATCTTTTTTCCACGACTTCATGTGTTCTAACTTCCCATTAAAGACGTTATATTCGTAGCCGTGCATATAACAGACAATATTTTCTCCATTAAGTTCACCCTTTGAAAGCGATGCACCTCTGTGAGGACAGGAATTATTACAGGCAAACAACTTACCATTTTTTCTCCCTATTAGGACATCCATTTTATTAATTCTGAAAAGCATCATAGAATTTTCCTTTACATCCTCAGTACGGCACACTCTATAAATCATTGGTACACTGACAACAGAAAAAGCGAATTGCGTTTTATAAATTGTATAATTATGTAAGTCGGTCAATTTAGCTGATAGAGAATAATAAAATATTATATCAGGGATGAAAGCAAGGGACCTAGTCTTATATAACTTTATCAGAATGTTAAATCTTTCTTTATTAGATTTATAATGATGATGATCTTTAAAAAGTAACTAGGAATATATTTCACTATAACTTTTTTATCTTCCCGTATCTTCCAATGTTTAGATTATTCTCTCCACGAAACTCCTGAGTGTATCCATTCTCAATAGAAACCATGTCACCTTGTTTTACCATGTTAATCTGATCGTCCCATAATGATAATTTAATGCTGCCGGTTTCGTCTGAAATCATAGCGTCTGCGACTTGAGCTGTGCCACCAGCCCTGAGGTTTACCGTCCTTGGCTCTGTAATACTCTCAATTTTTCCACTTATGCTAACTCCGCGCATTCCTGGCTTCAAATCAACAATATTCATTCCTCGTACAAATTCAGCAGCTTATTATATTAAAGGTTCTGAGCTACATATTGGTTATCAAGATAGACTGACCACAGTCAGTGCATACTAGTTTGATTCCAATAACTGACTTTTCTCTAATTTCATGAACCGTTTTTGAATGACATTTCGTACATAGTTTAGAAATTGTTTCCGGCTTTGGCATTAGCAATAGACCTTTATTAAATTATAAAGACAACAATTACTTTAACTTTTAACAAATGCGATTTTATCAGTTAATCCACAAGAATATTTCACTATTTTTCAATACTACATTAAGAATTACCTTTCTCCAATAATGTCCAACTGACTCTAAACTCGTGTCTGAAAGATTTATGTTATGTGATAAGTTGTATTCCCGCTAGTATATTGGAAAGGCAGAATTTTTTCTGCTGATTAATAGTAACCATGAAATATGGTTAAGATAAAAAACTGTTTGGAGGGGTAGCGAAGCTAGGTCAAACGCGCAGGACTCAAGAACTAAAGCAAATTATCTGCAGGATTATTTTGAGTAATCCCGTCCCTTAGGGGTTCGTGGGTTCGAATCCCATCCCCTCCATGCAAGCAACCATTATTAACTCTAAACCAAATGTTATTGATTTATTTTAATGACAACAACCTATTAGATGCTATTATGGTCGTCAGCGTATCAATTTTTTCAAAATTCTTAAATTAAATATTTTTCACTCACTATTTTATGAGAGAAAATAACTTGGGCATTAGCGATTGGCAGGCTTTAGTTAATAAACCTGTTCATGCTGATGATGGTAAAATGATAGGAATTGTTTCTGAAGTCCAACTAGAAAAACTAGTCGTCTCATATGGACCGGTAACACCTAACAAATACCTCATTCCAAAATCTTCAATAAAAAAGTTCGAACATGGAATAGTATACCTAAATGAAGCTACGAAATTTATCGAAGACAATTATAAATTTGAATGATAATAAAACCGTTAAAAGAAATACCTTCCATTAATTATTTATATGGCAAAGAAGGCTGCTATGGATAAATCATCTATTACATCAGCACGTAAGTTAAAATCTGCCTATCAAGATTTACTTCAAGAAGCAGCAAGATTATTCCCAAAAGTAGACCAAAAGTTGCTACTTAATATTCTTCAATTTGAAACAACATATAAAGATTGGGAGGGAAGTGTAATGCTTAAACTTATCTATCCTGCAGGTAAAATAGATTTATACACTAAAAAAGATTGGATTTACAAAAAGCTTGGACGTGTTCCTGACATAGAAGAAGATAGGATGCTTAGATTTAAAGCTATACGAATGTATATTGAAGGGCTTGAGGAGTTGTTGATCGAGGATCCTGAAATAGAGTATATTACGGGTTCAGCAACCCTTGCTCCGTCAGATGCCTATGCAGCATAGAACTAGAAAAGTTCAATTAGTAACATACTTATCCTTGGAAGCAGAGAGGATTATAATATTTTGAGAATATTGTTACTAGTTAATAGTAACTGAGATACTATCATATGTTGACCATGGCTATTGGTAAACATAACCACTAGAGGATTGTTAAAAAGAAAACACATCTATATCAAGAATTTTTGAAGCTGGCAGTCATGGGAAAGACAATTTTGATCGGATGTCTAAAAGCTGGATGGATTAGGATCAATTCACCTTTATTCAAAGTAACAATGCTCATCTTTGTACTCACATCAATCATATCATATGGTGATGTAGATAATTCAGATGATCCAAGCTTTGCAGTTACATGCATCCCTACATTCTGATGGAAAACGTAATCAACTGTACTTTTAAACTGCTGCGCAGAGAATAAAACTGTTCCTCTTGACCTTCCAGCAATTGCAGTCTTCATGATTTGTTCTGCCACTGCAGTCATCCTTCCTACAGCAGGATGGAGTTTTGGGATAAATCTATTAATTTCATCAATAAGGATCAAGATATATTTTGGTTTTTTCTTTTTAACACTGTTGCTCGGATCGAATCTGGAGGAATACATCTCATCGATGCTTTTCATCGCATCTCCTACAACAAATGCTTGTTCTTCTAATGTAGATATCATTGCTATATCTATGACAAAAACATCACCGCCTTTTATGTTCTTAATTTCATTTCCAAGGTACGTGCTAGTTACTTTCCTATCAATGAACATGGGCGATTTTCTAAATCTTTGAAGGTGTCCTTGAAAATGCAATAGAGAAGATTTATGCATAATTATCTGACTAGGATAGTCGTTGAATTTGAATAAGTCAGTCCAAGTTACTACTTTCTTTCCAGTGCTATTTTTTATGGGCCAAAATTCATAAATGTAATTTAGAATAGACGATAGATTATACTGAGGATCATAGACCTCTGAAAATAACAGTTCTAATCTATCATATACATCCTGCAGCTCATATGAATATGTTTTTGAGTGTATTGGTATATGAATAGAATTTGGTCTTCCGTCCCTTCCCCTAGGGAGAAAATAAGTTACATTATCAAAATATTTTGCATCTAACTTCAGAATATTAAAAAGTTTTTTATTCCATTCATCAATCCTGCTTTGCTTTTTATCAATATGTAATAGGTCTTCCTCTTTTGTGTTAAAAATTATTATTGCAACTTCTTCTTCTTTATTGCTAAGCTTCTGGTAAACTGATTGCAGAAGGAAGAGAAGATATGAAGTTTTCAAGTTTCCTGAAATTCCTGATGCATTTATGTGTGCAGTGTCAGGCCCGGCCAAATAAGAGATATCCAGAAATATTGGAACCTGTAGAGAATTGGTCATATCTATTATTCCTGCTGGGATAGGATTACTCATATCTGGAATTCCCAGAGCAAACATAACCTCTTTAGCAGCAGCAAACTTGACGGGTTTTCCGATACCTACAGGCATACCCATGGAAATCTTTCCTTTTCTTAAGCCTGATTTGATACCAGTATTAGCCATTACTGCAACCTTTGCTAATGTAAGACCCTCTGTTTTGTCACGTGGTTGTGATTTTATGTTTGTTACCTTTGCAGGTAAAGGATCAGTAATAGAGTGTTTGAACAGATAGTTATCATGATCTTCAATAGCCTGTAATTCCTTGACTATTCCAATAGTTTTAGTACTTTTTAAATGCTCGACGGTGACAAAGTCGAAAGGATTTATAAGTACGTATTCACTTAGAAAAAACCAAAAACTATCCATTGTATTCGGGAATTTATCTGATGCAATGGTCTTGCCAATCTCCGTATTTTGAGCATTTGTATTTAAAACTTCTTTATTATAGCTGCTATAAGTATAACCATATTTTTCTTCCCTTTCTTCTTTTCTTTTCATAACATCATTACTCACCATAGACAAATAGGAATACCATATCAAGATAAAAATAATGTGCTTTCACTTAATTAATTAATCAAATCCCTTCAGTGAATATCTGACACATGAAAAGAAAAAGGATGCCAATTACTATGAAGCTCTGATAATCTAAACCTTAAAAATTAGGTTCAGCAATAGCCTATGAATACAATTACATCAGAGCATTTTACTCCACCTGCAAGGATAAAATAAATTGACTAGAATCTCAAAGGGGAGATGTATTGTAATTTTATATACGAATAATACCAAAGGAATTCAGAAAATGCGTATGTTATATTCAATTACACCTAATAGGCTCAGTTTAAGTCAATATAGAGAACGCGGGATCTTAACTGCTTTGCTATTAATTACAAAATATATCTCTGGTAGGGAATAAACAAAACCCACGTGGACACAATCAGTCCTTTCGTCTAACAGACATTGCAATTCACCGTTCTTAAAGAGAACCTCTGCAATTCTATTTCTCTTGTTATCTTTTACTATAACTCGGTTTTGATCGATCGAAATCTTTTCCATAAATGGAGCA
>DASQWW010000112.1:0-2445 GCA_035640055.1 Nitrososphaeraceae archaeon
GTTTTAAAACGCTTCGCTCTTCGATCTCATTATCCAATCTTTTAAACAAATCATTATTATTATTATCCTTCATCTACATCTTCAAAAATAACTCCTCTGATAAAAAAACCTTATGTAATGTCATAACCTGAATACATGGACAAATCTATAAGAGAAAATAATTAAGCTTTTATTCTTATTACTAATAATATCAGTAGAATAATCTTCAATTTGTGAATATATGAAATAATAATGCCTAGCCAACTAGATATAGAGGAGGAGTTATTTTCAACATTGGAAAAACCATCAGCAAACCTTTGGAAACTATTGACTGTTAAGAAACATGATAATGCGGAATATTGAGATGATGCATCAAATTCTTTTTAGGTAAAACATCAAATCAAATATAAAAACAGAAAAATTTTGTACCATACAATTTTATTGTAAGAAACGATTTTATGTGAAATAAATTCCAACCTTCAGCACAGAGTGGAGCCGCGAATGAGTGTTGTGCTCCGGTGGTGTAGTGGCTTTCTTGATACGAACTTAAAGGAAGAACAAGAAGCTGCACAATCCGGTCAAGCATTGTGGCCTTTCGAGTCGCAGATCCCGGGTTCAAATCCCGGCCGGAGCATTCTTCTATTTAGAATCATATGTATATACAGGTAATAATAATAATAATAATAATATTATACATTTGAGAACAACAGCAGCTACATAGTTACAGATTAAAAAAGCATTAATATGTTCAATATTTTACAATAACAAAGAGCCAGAAAGTGACTTTGAATAGAAGAAATTTAGAAGTTGATCCTTTGGTACAGCAGTTTAGTGACTACTTGTCAAAAATTAACGATGCCCTCAAGCGCGAGCTGGATCTCTATTCATGGTCGCAATTTTATGCCCCCTTAAGGTATGCCTGTGATGGAGGCAAACGCATAAGACCTCTTATTCTAGTATTATGTACTGAAAGCATAAAAAAAATAGGAAAGGTGCTTCCTTCAAAGGTTTTGGAAGATGCATTTACAGCTGCTTCTGCCATAGAATTTTTGCATACCGAATCTATAATACATGATGATATTATAGACGAAGAGAACCTTCGACGCGGTAAACCTTCTTATCATATAAAGTATGGAATTAACAATAGTATCCTTACTGCTGATTTTGTTCTTGGTATTATTCTTAATATTGGTTCCAAGTTAAATAATCCACGTGTTTCAAGCGAACTTTCTAACGCTGCAATAAAAATGAGCGAAGGCGAGATGATGGAAATTAAGCTCTATAAGGATCCTAAGATTAGCGAGGATGATTATATTAAAGTAGTTGAACAGAAAACTGCATCTCTCTTTGAAGCATCCGCAAAAATAGGTGCAATACTTGGAGGAGGTATAGAAGAGGAGATACATGCGATGGCAAATTTTGGCAATTTGCTTGGAGTTGCCTATCAAATTCATGACGATTTAATTGACTGGGATAATGAAGATAGGTTATTTAATATACTGATAAAGAAAAACTATCAGTCTAAAGAATTTGTTGATAGAATGGAAAATCTCTATTTATCATATTCTACAAAGGCAAAAAATGAGTTGTTAAAAATAAGCGACAGTACACCAAAGAAGCATCTGGAAGACTTGACAGACCTGACCTCAGTACAATTTTGAACAAGTTACATTATTGTTGTATACTAAAACAAAAATAATATTTTTAGTGTACCAAACTTGGCCTCTACTTCATCCTTATTATTTTAGCTTTGAAAAATATTGTTAACTACTTTATTCTCTATGATACTAAAGAATTAATTAATTAGTTAGTTAGTTGTCTAGCTAGGTCTATCGATGGATGAGTGTGTGTTAAAACTGCTGTGGAGATTGTTGGAGTCAGATTACTAAGATGAGGTATAGCTTTAGATGCAAAACCCAGTATCGGCGCATGCCAAATGCCGAAACCTACTATAAAAACCATTGCAAATACCAACACAGCTACCATAGCTCTTGGTTCTTTAATTTTGCTCATATCTGATCCTTCTTCCATGTACATCTTTCTGATAATCCAAGCATAGTATCCTAGTGAGAGCGCACTATTAAGTACTCCAGCGATTGCAAGGTATGGACCCCATGCTACAATTTGACCACTGTTAATTGCAGCACCAAACAAAACCAGTTTACTCCAAAATCCATTAAGAGGTGGTACACCGGCAAGTGCAAGCAAGGAAATTGAAAGTGCTATAGCGGTTATTGGCATTCGACGCCCAAGACCCTTATATCTCTCCAAACTATAAGTAGTAAGAGCAGTTGCGACTGCTGCCGCAGCTATAAAGCCTGCAGACTTCATTACAGCATGGTTAATTATATGAAATAGAGATCCAGTCAATGCCTGGTCGGAATAAGGAGCAAGTGCAATTCCTATCAAAATGTAACCGGCTTGGGCGATGCTTGAATAGGCAAGGATCCTCGTAACGCTCTTTTG
>DASQWW010000113.1:0-8314 GCA_035640055.1 Nitrososphaeraceae archaeon
TGTCAATAATAACAAATTACATCTAAAAAACCAAATATTTATGAAATAATTGTCTTTGTACTAAAGTTTACGATAGTTTGTTTTTAATAATACTGTTTATAGGTACAACTGATTATTAATCTGCTATAACAATTCAATATAATGACAAAATACTTTGCTTTTTGACTGCTGGTAAAATCTATTATGAAACATTTAGAAAAAACCATACTGGATGAAAAAGTTGCTTTATTCTAAAGCCAATTGAAAAATGAAAAGATAAATCAGATAAAAATACATAATAGTTTATCGTAAAGAATAAGTACTGATAGCTACATATCATCCAATAAATAGCGCATACAACAGTCAGTGGAATCAGTCTAAAAAATGCCTAAATGAAAGGTTCTATTTGTAAATTATCTAATACGTTTGAAGAGCTGTTGTAGACCGCGCTCTATAAGAATAAGAAAAAGTAAAAATCCTTCTATTATGCCATCTAATATAAATGGGACTAGATTTAAAGCCAGTTATCGCGTCATCTCCTATTAAGATATCTGAATTATCAAATAAAGTAGTAGCAGTTGATGCACATAATGCTATCTACCAATTTCTTGCAACAATTCGAGGTTCAACAGGCGAATTACTTACAAATAGCAAGGGTGATATAACAAGTCATCTGAGTGGTCTATTCTACCGTAATACCAATTTACTAACGGATAACATAAAGCTCATTTATGTTTTTGATGGCAAGCCTCACTTGCTAAAATCAAAAGAAATTGAACATAGACGTCAAATAAAACAGGAAGCATCAAAAAAATATCACCAAGCAGTAGCAGAGGGCAGATTTGATGACGCTCGAAAATACAGCCAAGCTACCTCTATTTTAACTGATAAAATGATAGAAGAATCCAAAAAGATTCTAAGTCTTCTTGGAATTCCCCATATTCAGGCTATATCCGAAGGAGAGGCTGCTGCCGCTTATCTGACAAAACAAAATATAGCATTTACTTGTGCAAGCCAAGATTATGATTCTATATTATTTGGTGCCAAAAGATTAACGCGTAACCTTGCGATCAGTGGCAAACGAAAAGTTCCTAATAGAAATATGTACATTGATATTGAACCAGAAATTACTGAACGTCAACAGATCCTTATCCAAAATGGATTAACAGATGAGCAACTAGTAGATGTCGGAATTTTAATAGGTACAGATTTTAATCCGGAAGGCTTTGCAGGCATTGGACCCAAGACTGCTTTAAAGTTAATTCGAGAATATGGTAAATTAGAAAATATCAAAAAAATCAAGGACTTGTTATCAAATGTTCCATATCAGGAAATACGAGATATCTTTTTAAAGCCAGAAGTTCCAAACATAGATAATATTCAGTTCAATGAAGTGAATTATGATGGTATTGTTGACTTTCTATGTATAGAAAATAGTTTTTCCACAGATCGGGTAACTGGAACTCTGGGAAAACTAAAAAAATCAGTTGTAAACCGTAATCAATCGCTAGAAAAGTGGTTTAGTTAGTTAACTTAATTTACGTCTTTTCTTTTCTGCATTCTTTTCTGCATTAAACCTTTCAAGTTTGTACTCGTTTAGATCTACAAATTTAATTCCATCAGCCAGCACTGGATGAACACATTTTATCTGTCTGAACATCTTTTGACAGACATTGCGATAATTTGGATGTCCTTGTGGAGTAGTTCGTAGCTCGATCATATGGCACGCTTCACGTAGATTAAGCTTCATAAAGTAGGGATATCTATATGCAAAATTAACAACATATTGTGCTTCTTCAGGCATCTTTCTTGAAATAATCTCATAGACTTCATTACAATAATACATACAATCTTTGAAATCTTTGGCCATACCTAAATCAATAATCTCACTAGGAATATCATATCCGTGCCTTGTAGAGAGCAACTGCCTTTCCATGGTAAGAATTCTATGACGATGCAGATCACGGAACATACCAAAATTTGTAAACATTTCAAATGTGTACTCTAACATCTCAAATGCTCTACCTGGGCGATGTCTTCGATTAGTACGAAATTTTGTATATGTTTGAATTATTTTATATCTGTCTTCAGCCGGCATGGATCTAATGCGTTCTCTAATCATTTCGAGAGATTGTCCTTCAGCCTGTTCGTATAGGATAGCAGAGGCCACTTTTACTTCTGCTTCAAAATTATCTTCAAAGTATAACAATTTTACAGGTTGTGGATTATCCTCAGACTTGATATTTTTTATATAACGCTGAGTAAGTTCTAAGACTGCATTCCCAGTGTCTACAAGATATGTCTGGAGAGTCTTTCCGTACTTATCATTTGCCCTCCTTATAAAGGCTGGAATAACTACATTGAGTTCTACATGTAATTGCTCTGCTAAGGTTTTTATTTCACTTAAATTTGAGGCAAACATTGTTGATAATAGATATTCAAATGCTCTACCATTTCCTGTAATTCCAAAATTTGTGAGAGTAGATGCTGGCAAAAGTCCGCGGAGAACGTCAAGTGCCTTGGCTTTAATCGTGGCATTATAGATCCGTTTGGCCGACTCGACGTCTTTGTTGCATTTCAAATTACTATAGGGTATCTCTTGTTTGGATATGGGATCAAAAAAGAGGAAGTGATCTATAGGCTCTCTTTCTGAAATAAATTTCTGCATTGAATAGATATTCTTGCTATAAACATCAAAAGAATGATTGCAAGCTTGTATATATTGATCAGCATATGACGATGCCATAATGCCCTCTTCTTTACAGTACTTATATTGATCATTGATTTTTTGATCAAAGGCTACATAACGTGAGGATTTCTCAAGATAAGATAATCCTATTCTATGGTCTTCAATTTTCTTTGCAGCGATATTTGAAACCCATTCTATTGCAATCTGTGCTCCACCTAGCTCAGCAACGGAATCATCTCCATACTCTGATAGTACCCGTTCATAGAATTGTTCTCCTCTGTTTGGATTAGTAATAAATTCATCCAAAAAGATTCGTCTCATTGTTTTATCTGTCCTAGAATATCTTGACATTAATGCCCCTCTATCTACTTGTCTTGGTGTAATTATTGCAAAAACTGCTTTATCGGTATTTGAAAAATGCGAGATAAGAATATCCTTTTCTTTGTCAGAGAATTTGTCTTGAAAACCTATGTCCTTAATAGAGGGCATAAATATGCATAACCAATAATAACGGCTGATAAAAACCTAACAGATCGGAAAAACTATATGCTAAATCATCATCTATACAGCATTTTAAACCTAAGATCTATTCGTTGCACATTGAGCTTTACTTAAGTGTGGCCCCACACACTATTAAAGAGAAAAATGTTGCTATAACCAATTATGTAGTCATGTTAAAAAAAATGATAAAATGTCTTACTAAATAACATAACAATTTTGACAATGTTATCATTATATCTATTTACTAAAACGATTCACATGAGCGAACTGAAGCTCGAATTTGTCGGCAAGCATGTCAAGGATATGTATGGGACTTCCATTGGAAAAGTAATTGGTGTAGTGACAGACATAGATGGCTCAATTGAGTCAGTTGGTGTAGATTGTGGTTCTGATGGTTTAAAACAATTAGCATATGAACAATTATTAGTTCAAGGAGATTATGTGATCTATATTCCAAGATGGAGGTTAGATGCACAAAAACTACTAAGACAGAAAACTCTTACTCTAACAAGAGTAAAGGCACTCCAAGATATAGTTGTAGAAAATGATTCAATGAAAGATGATGCTGAACTGGTACATATGAAATATGAACGAAGACTTCGTGACCTTGAAGAGAATGAGAAATCTGTTAATGAGAAATTACAGGCAAGATTGAACGAGTTAGACACAGAAAGCAAAAGAGTCAAATCAATACTGTTTGATGCTAAATTACAATATAGGAGCAACGAGATGACGGAAGAGACATATCAACAAATTAATATGTATGTAAATGAGTTAATTGAGCACATCAACCTTGAAAGGGCTGAAATCAATAATGTCAAGACAAGGCTTACGCAGCAAATCTTAGAAAATATATCTTTGACAACAGCTGCAGCTAAACCAGCGAACGAAGAACCAACTACTACAGATTCTCCTTTGCAACAGGAATCTGCTGTTACACAAAACTCAGTCACATCACAAATTTAGAATAGAAAGGTTCGTGGAATAGTTTTCTAATTAAGTAGGGTAAATATTATAACCTTACTTGATCTATTATCTTTCCATACTATCCTTGCATATCTATGTCTAGTATGATACTTTTGTGTAATACTTACAACTACAGGACGACTTTAACAAAGACATTATGAATCCTGCAGCTCAAAAATATTCGTTTTCTGATAGTTTTTGAGCTTTACTCTAAGCACAGATAAATTATTTTTTATAGAATTTTGTTATAACGTAATGTGTCAATATATTAAAATAAATAAATCCAGTGTACTTAAAATGTGAAATACAGAAGTAGAACAGAAATCGTAGCAATGATTTTGGAGGCAGCAAACGGCGGAGCAACAAAGACAAAAATAATGTACAAGGCCTTTCTTAGTTACGCCCAGTTGAGAGAATACCTTTCCGTACTTATCGAAAACAATCTATTAGAGTATCTGGAAGGTTCTCAGATGTACAAGACGACAGAGAAAGGATTAAACTTTCTAAGGATGCACAATGAGATAGGCGAGCTTCTACAAACTTCGCCAAAACAAGATAAGTAGAGGCTAATTTTATATTTTTTCTACATTATTTATTTTTTCAGAGAAAGTATAGACAGAAAAATATTGGAATTTAGATTGATTAGCTATAGATATAGCTTATAAATATTTCAAACCTGAAAAAGTATATACACACTTTTCTAACTACAATCATATACTTTTTAAAGCATAGTTACTCCTTCCCTAATTGGATGTCAAATCAAGGTTTTAATAACTTGTCAAAGATTTATGAGGAAAATGAGAAAGTCAAAGTAACCCTCGAAGGAAGAAAGCTTAATGAGATGAGAAGACAGGTATCAGAAAATCCGGAACAATTCTGGGAAGGACAGGCAAAAAACCTAGTCTGGTTTAAGGAATGGAATAAGATACTTGAATGGAACCCTCCATTCGCAAAATGGTTCGTTGGAGGTATGTTAAATGCTTCTGTTAATTGTCTTGATGTACATATTGGTTCGGATATAAAAAACAAAGCAGCCATGATCTGGGAAGGTGAAAATAGTGAAACCAGATCTTTTACCTATTACCAACTATATTATTCAGTTAACAAATTTGCCAATACCTTAAAAGATTTAGGAGTCAAAAAAGGTGACCGTGTCACTATTTATCTTCCTATGGTTCCTGAGCTTCCTATTGCTATGCTAGCATGTGCAAGGATAGGCGCTACGCATACTGTTGTTTTCTCCGGTTTTAGTGCTCAAGCATTATCCGATAGAGCAAGTGATTCAAACTCTAAAGTTATCATAACCGCTGATGGAAGCTTCAGGAGAGGAAAGCTTGTGGAACTAAAGAAAGTTGTAGATGAGGCAGTTCTTTCCATGCCTTCAATAGAACATGTTATTGTTTTGAAAAGAGCATCAAATAGTATCAGAATGGGTCCAAAAGATTTATGGTGGCATGAGATCGTTGAAGGTGCAAAGCCATATTGCAAGCCAGAAAGTGTAGAGAGTACACATCCTCTATATATTCTGTATACGTCTGGTACTACAGGCAAACCAAAAGGCGTGCTACATAGCACGGGCGGCTATCTCACATATCTTTACACAACTGCTAAATGGGTTTACGATTTTAAAAAGGACGATATTTTCTTTTGTACAGCCGATATTGGTTGGGTGACAGGTCACAGTTACATTGTTTACGCTCCACTGATGCATGGAGTTACTGAGATTCTATACGAGGGAGTCCCAGACTACCCCAAACCAGATAGATACTGGGCAATAACTGAAAAACATGGTGCAACAATTCTACATACTACACCTACTGCTCTCCGTATGTATATGAAATTTGGCAACGCTATTCCAAATTCATTCAACTTATCTTCACTCCGTTTATTAGGTACTGTAGGAGAGCCAATTAATCCAGAGGTCTGGAAATGGTATTTCAAAATCATTGGAAAGGAAAACTGCCCTATCATTGATACATGGTGGCAAACTGAAACGGGAGGTATTATGATAAGTGCTTGTAATGGTATTGAGACACTTGCAATGAAACCTGGTTCTGCCACTCTTCCATTACCTGGAATAGATGCAGTTATTGTAGATGAGAATGGAAGACCCGTTAACTCTGGCAGAAAGGGATATCTTGGGATTAGAAGACCTTGGCCTGGAATGTTGATGACACTCTGGAGAGACGATGAAAAATATCAAAATACTTATTGGAGGAAATTTGAAAATGCATACTACTACTATGCAGGAGACTATGCACTTTCAGATACTGATGGTTATATTTGGCTCTTGGGCAGATCGGATGATGTACTCAAGGTAGCAGGACATAGACTTGGTACAATAGAACTAGAAAGCGCGTTTATATCAAACAAAACAGTTGCAGAGGCTGCAGTAACCAGCAGACCAGATCAAAAAAAGGGAGAATCAATAATTGCATTTTTGGTATTGCGGACAGGATTTACAGCATCAGATCAATTACGTGAGGAACTTATTAATCACATCAGAAGTACAGTGGGACCAATTGCATCACCCGATGAAATTTATTTTGTCAACAAACTTCCGAAAACTAGAAGTGGAAAAATAATGCGAAGATTACTCAAATCGATAACAGAGGGAGTCTCAATTGGCGATATAACTACACTTGAAGATGGAGCATCGGTAGAAGAAATAAGACAAGCTTACAATGACTTACATAAAGCTGTTGGTGGCTATTAGCTTATGTTTTCCAATCTACAAATACAAAAAGGAGCTTATAGTAGGATCTGGTCATCACAATAATTTTCTGTTTAGTATAGTTAATTCTAAAGAGTTAGATAGTAAATAGTATATACAGCTTTTTGTCATTCCTAGTGCATAGTATGGATTATCAATTACTGTTGTAGTATCTTTTCATCTTCATCTTATTGATATGATCCGTCAATAGGGACATATCTGTAAGAAAATAAATATTGGAGATTTCTGTAAGACACCTTTGTTATCATTTTTGTATGTACTGGTAAGGAGGATTTTTATTCCCAAATATTGTCAATATATAAAATTTTTTGAATTGAAGACGTTTATAACATTTGTCTAACCTCAATTAAACCGAGATTACATGAACCTCTTTACAACCACTCTCTTTTACCTGTTTGCTGTCCCTCTAGTTGCAAGCAAGAATTTTACTTACTTGAAATTTTGTATAGAATGCATACTGATGGTATATATCATTAATCAAATTAAATATTAGATGAAATTATCGTCATTTTTGATTCTTTAGTAATTTTATTTTCATCTATGAATCCTGATGTTGCAGCAATCACATATTTAGCTGGTTTTGTATTCTTATAAGTACAATTAGATGCATCTAAGGTATTTTTACATGGAGGTGCGTCTTTTACTATATATACTATATTTCCTCTTTCATCAAACCAGATTAGATCAAGGTTGTATTCAATATTTAACAGCCATATTGCATACAGGTCTGATTTTTCATAGACCAGAATCATTGCAGAATTCAATGGTATCTTTTCTTCCCTGAACATTAACCATCTTTGTTTTTCTGCGCCAGATTTTGCAATCTCGACGCTAATTACCTTATCATCCATTCTTATTAATCCCTTTGGAAAATCTGTAGTGGATTTGCTTTTAATTTGTGATGGGATAAATGCAAGACCTACTATACCAATAGCAGTAGCTACAATGATCATGGGCACTAGAACAATTATTTTGCAAACCACATTCAGTCATTAAATAAAGTTTTACAAAACAATTTGAACTTTACGTGCTTTTCATTCTTTTTTATCGCCTGGCTTTTTGGCATTCAACTAACTATCGATTCCAGTTCTTTGACGACACTTACTATTGCATTCATTCTGTCAACAGTTTGACTCTACTGTTGACGAGTGGCATTGATGGCAATAAAAAGAGAATTCTTTGTAGTTCCTCATTTGATTCTACATCCTATATAATGTAATTCCTCCAAGTGAATCAGTGAAAGCGTATGAAAATTTGAGTTTACCATCTCTTTTCAGATCTTCGTATATGTCAAATGTTTGTTTTAGCATAGCTAATTGAGCAAGAGCTACATCTGGTTCTATAAATTTGATCCTAACCTGATCAGCCACCAAAAAACAACATTGCAGGAGGTATATCAATATATATATTACGACTTATATTCATTTTACGAATAGAATTGCCTG
>DASQWW010000114.1:0-25557 GCA_035640055.1 Nitrososphaeraceae archaeon
TCCGTTAGGAGAAGAAGGATTTGCGCTATATGTGTCAAGTCGTAAGTCTGGCATTCCAAAAAATACTCAAGGAAGTATAAACTGTGTCAATATTGGACAGCATCTAATTAACCTGGTTTCATAATTATGAAAAGAAATAAATAAACATAATGTATTTTCTTTTCATAGCAGGAGTTTTAATATCCTTTAAATAAATTATCTTATTGTCTATATACTCAGCCTTGAATAAAGATGCTGAGTACTGGATTAGCAAACTCAATCTTCAGGAACATCCAGAAGGAGGATATTTTGTAGAAACTTACAGGTCTGAAAAATTTGTAAACCAATCAGATTACGATGGACCTCGTCATGCCTGCTCTGCTATCTATTATTTACTTGTAGGAGATCAATTTTCATCTTTTCACATAATGAAGTCAGATGAGCTGTGGCATTTTTATGTTGGCAGTAGTTTGACTCTGCATATAATAGAAAGAGATGGAAAATTAAATAAAGCCATATTAGGTGCAAATATTAATAATAAGGAAGAAGTGTTTCAAGCAGTTGTAAAGTCAGGTTCTTGGTTTGCAGCATCTGTTAATGACCATGATTCTTACTCTTTGGTTGGCTGTATTGTTTCACCAGGATTTGATTATAATGACTGGAAATTAGGAGATGTGAAAACACTAACCAAAACCTATCCGCAGCATAAATCAATTATAGAAAAATATACAAGACCTATTTCTAAAACTTAAGATCTTTTAGAAGAATTATGCTTCAATCATATGGACTAAACGTAAAAGAAAGAGAACAAAAAGAATGGTAGTAACTTTCCATCTGGTCGCTAATGATATAATACAGAAATGTTTTTCCATATTGAACTGCTGCAATTACTATCTATTATTTAACGGTGATGTTACGAGATTCAAGTCATGCACAATGAAAGCGACATGGTAAGTCGTAACATTTATGAACAATGAATGTAAAAAACTAGGAAATTAAATATCATTTTAACTACACTGACTGTGGACAATTTAAGCCACGTTTTTACTGTATAAATTGAGATTTAGGATCTAAAGAGGTAGATAGAGCTTTTGTTAGGATAAACAGATGATGATATACGAGAAAAAGGTTATGATAAATACCCAGATGATAATGCATCCAAAGGATCCAGAAAAGACACTTGACGATCAAAAGGAGATGATACAAGGATGAAAAAATTTAAACTACAATTTTTTATGGTATAGAGATATTGGAGCATTTATTTGGCTAACGGCACTACCAATCAGTGATTTTATTCTAATCCTCCATGTTTGTCCTCTATATAATGATGTACAATAGCCAGCTGTAGAGAGATAGCCATTCAAATTTTTCCACTTATAGACTTTAGCCACTTCCTCATTGGACGTCATAGTATATCTATCCATACCATTGATAGTGCAATACCTAAGAATTAATTTCTTTAGTTTTTTAAAGTACACCACGTTATAGCTATCTACTTTGAATTGACCTATAAACAACAAAGGAAGATGTTTTTAATCATTACAAGGAAAATATATGCCACATTGAATTTTTTATATACTATATAGCTTCTGTTATTGTGTATATGACTGCTACCAGTTTCTTAGTATTTTATAGATTTAAAGCAATGAGTAAAGAAGAAACACATAAGGCCAATGATGAATGGAATAAGCTTAAGAATAGCTTACCTTCTGGCATAGAGCTTGTAGGTGAATACATACATGCATGGGGAACTGAATATAACGGGTTTTTGTTATTTGAAGCTGATACTGCTGATTCGTTCTTGGAATGGTGGTCAAGTTTTAAGGATACTATTAGATGGTATGTAGAACAGACACATACAATAGCAGCAAGAAGAAGGTGAAAAATATATGATAAATAGCACTGTATCCTACTCAGCTGCTGGACTTATTGAACTATAAGTCTAGGTGTAGAAGACTATACAATGTGCGTTAATAGCATCAATTTAAGAGATACTTTGTTAGAATGTTATTGCTATAAGACCAGCATTTATAGATATACGCTAGATGGTTAGGATAGACAGAACCAATCCTCTATTACTACCATGAATACTAGATCTAGCACAGTAAGAGAATAATGACGTAAGAATATTAATTGTTAGCTCTGCTACAATGCCTTCGCCTTCGGCGGCAAGGTCATAAGTTGAAAGAGACTGCTGTTTGAAATATACTAACTGTCTTTTTATTGCATTCATTTCAGTCTCACAAGGTGTCACTTCTCTATATTCACATGATATGATTCTCTTGATTCTTCTCCTCCTTTGAAGATCCCTTAATAATCTCTTTCGAGACATGTGATAATGCAGATTAGCTCTAAACACATCATTTCTGGTAGTTAACACGAATATTTTATCGGATCATACTCTGATAGAAGGTACTTTTCGCAATTTTGCTTCTTCTGAATAATAATATCGTCTGCCGTGTATATTCATTTTATTTTATAGAATACTGGAGTTTATCAAATTTTGTACACAAAGGTTCTTTGTCATCGTAAGGTTGTGAGAATATAATGCGAGTTGCATTGGTAACATATAAGTTTACATAGGTTTAAATCTTGTATCTTATAAAGCCTAGAAATAGGAAATCAAGAAACAAAAGAATTAATATACTTATAGAGTTTTTTGAAAATTACACTGTTAGTTGATATATGGCACAAATAGCAAAACACGCATCTGTGAAGTTGAGTAAAGAATAGATGACGATAATAAAAATTTTGGGCGTTGGCAGCAGTATGCGCCAAGGATCATATAGTACTTTAGCAGTAAAAATTGTCTTAGAGATAGCCGCAAAGAAATATGGAGCAGAAACGCGTCTACTTGATTTACGTCAAACTAATCTGCCACTATATAATCCTGCTGACCAATTACCCAAATCCAATGATATACAAAAAGTAGTTGAGTCAGTTAACTGGGCTGATGCTTTTGTACTCGCTTCTCCTGACTACCATGGTTCTATGTCTGGCACAATGAAGAATTTTCTGGATTATTTCTGGGAGGAGTTCGCTGGAAAAACCTTTGCCTATCTTTGCACCTCACATGAGAAAGGATTAACAGTAATGGATCAAATGCGTACAGCTGTTCGTCAATGTTATGGATGGAGTATGCCTTATGGGATCTCCATCAACGGAAAACAAGATTTCAACGATAAAGGAGAAATCGTCAACGATATATTAGATAGACGCTTACATATGCTTGCACGTGATTTGGCTATATATGGAGGATTGATAAGAAGACAATTTCAGCTAGACTTAGATGGAAATACATCGGATACCTTTGCCGCGCGTTATAGATAATAATTGGTAGTAGTTATAAAATCAAATAATAACCTAATATGATACAATCTCAGCAATTGTTTTTCCTTCTAGTATAGGTATCCTAAGTCGGAAGAATCTACTTTTTTATAAACGCCAGCTATAATTAACTGAAACTCCCATAAAAACCTCTTGGATAACGTCGTACTATTAGTCTTTCCATCGGCTTTTTCAGCTAACAGAAAAGACAAGCTAATAACAATGGTTAAGAAAAAACTGCAATTAAGACACATTAAAGTGAATAAAATTATCTTAGAAGAGTCATGTATTGCTTTTGAGGTTAGTGATGTTGTGGAAGCAGCATCAAGCGCAGCCGAAATGTTTGGTATAGACAAGGTAGCTATAGCAAAACAGGTCACAAATAGATTTACTAATATTGTGAAAACAATTGTTAATACTGGAAAACAGATAATATTACCAAAGGAGAAATTTTTTGTTAAAGTTGAGGTAGATCATAATACAAAACTAAATTACGTGGGAAGAGATGTGGAGTTTGTTTCGTCCGGTGACCTTACAGCTAATCTATCGTCTATAGCTGCACAACCTGCAAAAAATGAGTACGATGCTGATAAAATAATTCTATCATATATCGGCAAAAATTCAGCATATGTTTGCATCCAAATAGACAAAGCTCTTGGTGGTTTACCGTTTGGCTCCCAAAAGGAGAAAGTCGTATGTAGTATACACAACACCCTATCTGCTTTATCCTGTCTGATGGCTATACAATGCGGTTTTATACCTGAACTTTTGATTTTGTATACAGATTATAATGACCTCAAAGAAAATGTGAAATTAGTTGGATATATATATAATAGAATGAGCATTAAAAAACATAAGATCAGGATAGCACGTATAGATATTCCAGATAATTCTAATTATTGTCTGAAATTCATATTACAAGAAAGTGTATCTGCTAGAATCTTGACCCTTTTACCTGAAAAGGGGTTAGTCATACCATTGAGTGCAGCAATTCATCCTCCATGGTTCGTAGAAGCAACAATAAAGAAAATTGGGTTTACAGGAAAAATGCCTTGGATGCCATTGATGCTTATGACCGATAGTATTTACTATAATGCTAAGTATGTAGGATTGGAAGACAAAATAGCCACAATTGAAACTATAATCAGCACTTCGGTATTGAAAAAAGAGGAATATAAAAAACATGAAAAGAAAATTGACACTTTGTCAAAGGCTGCAATTAAGAATATGAAAACCGTCTCATTAAATATAGGACCGAACTACCTTCATGATATTATCGATTCCATCTAATTTCTGGGTCAACTTCATCAATACATCTGCCCTTTGTTTATACCTAGAATCATCGAGTACTTGATGAATTGCATCTGTAAGTTGTTTAGCTTTTAATTGCTTTGTTTTTAGTCTAACACCTATGCCAATTTTAGCAATTTTCTCAGAATTACCTAATTGTTCACCATGATTTTCTATAGGTATAGTAACAATGGGCTTACCGAATTGAATCGCTTGTGATATAGCTACATGTCCGCCGCGCAACACTACTAAATTACTCATAGCAAATAGCTCGTCGCGTACAGGACACCACTCGTAATACCATCCTGACCCTGCAAGTTTTTTGGGTTTAGGATCTCCTCCTGGTCTTCCTTCAGAAATTATATACTGAATTTCGGGATAAAGTGCTTTACATGCATCTATTACCATTCGTATAATGGGCAGCCTTGTTTCCATTGGACCGCTGATATGAATAAATACAGTTGGTCTGGCTCTGTCTAAACCAAGGATCTGAGATACTTTGCAGAGCTGTTCTTGGTGGACATTTAATTTTGGCGCTGTTAGACCTATATATTGTAATTTTCCCATCACAGAACTTATATCCCAGATATTATTTTCAGCTATTGTATAGGGTGGAGGTAAATCTGGTATGAGAATCTTGTCTGCTAATGCCCACATAACACCTAGAATTTCACCATTCATCCTTTCAAAGAACCTTGCGACTCTAAATTCTCTAAGACGTGGAGAAAGTAAAAGTTTTACCTGATTCAAGATGACTACAGAAGGAATTTCTAAAAATTTAGCCATTACAAGCGAAGATAACCTTGAATCGGAAATTATAATATCAGGATTATATTCTGTGATATTACGAGCTTCATTATTGAGTTGTCTTGAAAAATTTGTAAACCAATTAGGAATATTTGCAATACTCTGTCTTATTGAAAATCCTTCTTTCATACTCCACACAAATTCCACAGGTGGAACCGTGACACATTCATATCCATGCATTGTAAGATATCCTGCAGCTTCTCCAAATGAAGAAAATTTTATATCCACTTCTAAATTTTGGAGTCGTTCTGCTACCATCATTAGCCGACTTGCATGGCCGAGCCCCACTCCATAGGGTGTAAGATAGGCTTTCGCCAAATTGAGGAATTATAAAATGTTTGATTATATATCTTACTAGGAAAGAGTAAAGGATTTCTATTGAAGAACATCTAATCTAGCATGATGTTGGAGCCTTATAGGCTGTCAAGGTTAACTTTGAACACTTTTCCATTAGGCTCATATTCCTTATAGACGATTGCCTCAAATCTGTATAATTTTGATTCTGGTAAGAGCCAAACATCTGGTGGAGCACCTGCCTTGTAACAAACATTTGCAAGATATTCGTCAATATCCCATTTTAGTTCCACAGGAACCTGGGGGAGAAGTAATCCTGATCCATACTTCCACCTTAGAATTAAGCCATCTCTGCCAATCCTAATATATCTAGAAGGGTCTCTTGGACTCTGTACTTTGATCTCCTCAGGTGTAGTAAGAAAACTAACCTCGAAAATTATATTTGCAAGTTCATCTTTTATTACTGGAGGAAATCTGGGATCTTGTGTGGCTGCAGCTATTGCAGCTTCAATTATTGACTGATCCAATTTTTTCTCTGGCAGAGGTAAGCCTATACATCCTCGGAGATGTTCTTCCTTGTTTCTGTTTAGGTAGTTCAGAGTAACAAAGACCCCCGCTTTCTGCGAAAATCGATGATTAGTATTATCAGGATTAAGAATAACTGATTCGTTAAGATATTTTTCTACCGCGTTCCTCGCTAATCTAACTAATTGTTCCCCGTCTTCATTGGAGATTGTTAACATAGATAAAATACAAATGGGATTCCATTTAAAATTATTTTTGATAATTTAACTATGGCCGACTTATGACTATCAATTCCTTGTGGCATTTAATCCTATTAAAATCTAATAGCTGTTTACTATCTGATGATTTTGTACTGTAAACTATCTTCGGTACGTTCTACCTTGAACTTTCAAACGTTCTAAGGACACTACTAGTGAAAAATTATCCAAAAAAAGGGTTAGTAAAACCAATAAGATATTTTCGTTTAAAAATTACTAGTTAAACTCGAAAATAGCTCTTAATTATTATAGTATTTATGAGATATTGTATCTTTACATAGTAATATTATAATAATAAAGGACGGCTGGGATAGTTTCTATTTATTGTAATGTAAAGTCATATAGTTTTTATTGCTAATATAGATATTTATTATTATGAAATATAGGAGTAGGACCGATATAGTTGCGCTGATTTTAGAAGCTGCGAATAGCGGAATAACTAAGACAAAAATAATGTATAAAGCTTTCCTATCATATACCCAGCTGAAAGAATACCTTGCTACTTTAGAGGAAAATGGTTTGTTGGAGTATCAAGAAGGAGAGCAGATTTATAAAACAACAGCAAAAGGTATTCGCTTCTTAAAGATATATAAACAAATCGAGGATATATTTCCACATGGTAATGAAAGATGATAATCTTCCCAGGTATAGCTTTACTGACTAATTTTCAAGACAACAAGGATTCTTGCTAATTGTGTTGGTTCTGTGAATCATCGTATCATCATTAAACCTCCTCTAAATACTTACGTTATTTATGGCTTAATATAGACATAGCAAAACGATTGCTTATAGAAAAGCGAGCTTATTTACATATCTTTATAAAAGAATCATTTGCTCTTCTGAAGTATTTTACTGCATTGAATTATCCTGGAATATTGCTGTCTCCAAAAATTAACTTCATTTCCTCAAAGGTCAATTTTTCACCTCTTGACATCTTTTTCTGCGCTGCGTCTTTTAGCATATTCCATCTTTCCTGATTCTCTTTACTACGCTTAGCTCTTTCCTGTATTGCTTCGTATACAGATGCACGTCTTTCTTCATTTTGTTTTTGTTTTCGTTGTCTATATTCTGCGGCCTGCATTCGTGTCCTTCTAAATTCAATTGCATTTAGTTGAGTCTCTACCATTTCCAATTTTGCCGTAGCTTCCCTTACCATATGTGTAAATTTTCTTCTCTCTTCATATAAATTCTCACGTAAGTTCAACAGCGCATCAAGACTAGCTTTTAACTTACCAACTCTATTACCAAATTCTAATTTTTGGTCGAAAATTCTATTGATTTTAGTTTTTAATACTTCATATTGAGAGGAAATACTTCTATAATGCTCTTCTTTCTTATGTATTGTTTTCAAAGTATGTAATTTGGTTGCAATTTCTTTTGATCTGGCAACTAATTTGCGTTCTTCTTGTTTCGACAATTTCTTTGTTTGAATGTCTCGTTCTATCTGGTCTAAAGCTCTAGTCAAATTTACTATATCATATCTTTCCTTACGTGATTTAGATGCCGCAGCGGATCCAGCCTTGTCATCTAAGGTCTTCATCTTGCTTCTAGCTTCAATGAGACTGTTCTTGAGTTGCATAAATTTACTATAATCTGTATCTTTCTGCTCATTGATTTGTTTTAATTTGATACGCAAATCCTCTAATTCAATTCTTTCCTCATCTATCTGCTTTTTTGTAGCTTCAATCTTGCTGTTAATTTCTTGAACTGTTTGTTCTCCATTTTTTTGCTCTTCTAATAGAGCTTTTTTGAAGTCAAGGAGGGTCTTGAGGTTCGAATCTCTTGAATTCTGCTCTCGTGTTACTGTAGTATTATTTGTTGCCGCAGTAGTAGCCGTAGTTGCATTGCTGCTGCTCCCATTACTATGTTTATCTCGTATCAAGTCGCTTGTGGTTTGTAACAAAGCCAAAAATATATTTTTTATCCTTCTTTTAGTGGTTTGGCAGAATATTCAACAGTAATACTGCTATGATCCGGCCTACATCTTTATATGACATGATATTGTAATGATATACGGTTACTCTATGGACGATTTTGAGAAGGATTTTCCAGGCTTTGATTGGAAAAATGTACCTGCCTACAAACATCCTAGAGGAAAAGATTGCCCATGTCCAAAACATGAATATATCAGAGAGCAGATCAATGTAACTAAGTTCATAAGCAATAATAATAAAGAAATTGGTCCAGAACAAAGGCAAAAAGCTCAAGTCACTCTTAAATTCTGTCCAGACCATTATAAGGTTTATTTTGATGAAGTAATTCCGTCGATGCCTTTTAAATACCGATTGATGACAAAAATTGCGTTTAGAATAGGAGCAGTAGTGATTCAGAAAATACCTTATATGCAGTCTGATCAATGCTTCTATTGTAAATTCGGATCAGGTGGCTTTGACAAGAAAACCCCTATAATCCGTTAGTTTTTCTAAACATGGTCTAAATAGAGGGACCTTTCTTATGTACCTTGACGACCGGCTCTCAAGAACCTGCCTACGTCTTTAGTTGTAAAATGCAATGAATAAGCTACGACATAAGGAAGAACTAATGAGTCAGGCAACGATCAATTCTAGATACGTAATTTACTTAATTACAAAGATGAAGTAGCAATTCACTAAATAATATGTCATACATACATTAGCTTTTTCCTGCTAGCCGTTGATTTTTTACTTAACCATTGTTTGGCTTTTTCCTCCGCCATATGTTTCTCTGTTACAATATATACCATTTCATAGAAGGTTAACCCGTTTTTTTGTGATTGTGAGTCAATCCATCTTATACCCTCTGCTAGGTCAGCATCACTTTCTGACATCATTACCAAGTCATCTACAATTTCGATAAATTGTTCATCAATGGCTTTTCTTAACATTGTCAAGTTTTTGCAAAGAATTCATTTTATATGATAATTCAAATCATATTGACACTATGGATATAATATCTTGACAAATATAGATTCCTCTAAAATAAATATTTTCGCTGCCCTTTCATTAGTATTACTCATATAGACAGCACTTTCAGTGTTATTTGATTTTAGGGCTATCAGATCGCTCGTCGAATCCTGAGGCAAGCTCGGATATTTTTTCAGACCAGCAACTTGCCTTTACTACGCCGCTTGCTACTAGAATACCATCAGCACCTAACTGAACTGCGCTAGCAACGTCATTTCTGTCCATAATTCCAGCTCCACAAATTACCTTGGTAGATTTTGAATATTTGGCCACTGCTTTTAACGAATCTATGATAATGAATGGCTTTTCCTTTGAGACTGCTTTTCCTGAACCAATTAATTCTGGAGGTTCAATAGCAATAAAATTTGGTGAAAATTTTGCTATTTCTTCTACTTCGTAGGGGGTTCGAGCACAAACTATAGACGTCATATTTAGCTGGAATAGACGCTGAACTAAGTTATTGATAGTTTTGTAATCTAATCTGTGTTCACTATGGTTTATAAGCGAACCCGCAGCACCGTAGGATTTTGCCATCTCAGGAATAAAAAATCCAGTCGTCGAACCCATTTTAGCATCATCAACATGTTGACATAAAACAGGAATTTTGACGTTTTGTATTACAATAGCGATAGATGGTTGTGGTGGAGCTAGAACAACCTCCGCCTCTAGTTTATCTGCAATTTTTTGAGCTGTGTTTGCAAGTTGAATCGTCTTCTCTGCAGAAATTTCAACGTAATTTTTAAAATTAATAATGAGAGGCCGTTTCAAGTCCTGCCAGCCTTTTTTCTTCTAATGCCGTCTTTGATCTTCTTCTTGTTTCCATCAACGTCTTTGAATTTTTGATTCAATTTAGCCATTCTTGCTTCGTATCCTTTGTTATATTCCAATTCATCTGGGACAAGGGTTGCAGGATGAATGAATCCTTGGTTGCGTATGATCATTGCTCTTTCAGCGGCCCACATTCGTTGCAAATCCCAGTCTGCAGTACCAAATCCATCATGTGGTCCAGTTAGATTACCATTATGCATACTGAATAATGAGCAAGATACAATAGGTATAGAATAGTTTACACTTGCAGCTGAATTCAACTTAACTGGCATAAGTGGCATATGATGACTACCCCGGGTATTGCCTGCAACATAATGTGGATTATTAAATGCGCTGCCTACCTCCTCGGTTGCTGGAAAATCCTTTTGTGTCCTGACAATTGCGATAGGATCATCCTTGCCTACATATGTACCGGCGATATTATGTAATCTGTCAGTTGATGCTGATAGAATTTGTTCTCCTTCAGAGGATAGTACAGAATGTATTACATATCTTCCAGGATACATTAATGCAGTTTCAAGCTCAGGCTTGTCCTCCCACAATCCCAGGTCTGCAATTTTACCACTCATTACATCTAATATTCTGAATGTTACACCTGAAGCAAGTTTTTCATTGATAAGAAGACCACTATTACTACCTGCGTCAACAAAAGTTCGCCAGAACGGAAAATTGAAAGCACCAGGTTCTGTTTTATCTGCAGCGAATACACAGAATACTTCGCTTGGACGCTCTTCCATTTCAATTTCTGCTACTCCTGGACCCATTCCTTTTACGTTGCCTGAAAAAGCGTCCTTCAGCAAGTCTTGGCCAGCGCCGTATAGTCCTTGTTCTTTAGCTACTTTGGTTCCTTCTAGAAATGCGTCCCAAGCCAGCTCATGAATCTTTTCACTATCTACACCTAATCCATGACTCATAATGATATGAATATCATCTCCCGTAAAACCAATGTGATAATCAATTAGCAAACGATTTCCCCTTTTTGCAACAAAGCTTTTTACTGTTTCAAAGAGTTCGTCACTTGGACGTGTATGACCACCGATGCCGCCAATATCTGCTTTAATTGCCGATAATGTTATTCGCATAACAAAAGTTCATAATTTGTAGTTTAAAACTTTTCTGATATTTTCCTTAATTACTAAACTTCGATATTGTTTGCTGCATACAGACGCTTATTATATGATCACTCAATTTTTTTATAATGATCTTACTTTACAAGTGAAATATACAAAACATCCATATTTTTATGTTGTTCTTTTTTACAAGACAATAATAAAAGTTGTTCTCCAACGCATACAAATAATGATTTCATTCCTTATATATGACCGCAGAAATAAACCATTTTGAGTCCTTTAGTTAGTTAGTCAGAATATCAATGGGTTGCTATACTATATGCAATTTCTAATCTAGTGTATTCATATTGCATTAAATTGGCAGACTATTATCTATATGATATTAAGCCGGTTCCGTATGCACTACAACTCTCGAAGCGCCTGTCTGTTTTGTAAGTAGATCTTGAACGTTAGTTGCTACTTTATGTGCATCCTCTATTGTAGGAGCTTTTTCTGATGCCGAATCGATTTTTATTGTCAAAATGACATGTAATTCATTACTGATATCTATTACTCGTATATCTCCACAATCTACTACTCTATCAATTGATAGAGCTGCGTTTCTTATTTTTTCTAGGTATAAGTGGTTGGTTTTTTTCTCTCTGCCTATTGCCACATCTTTACTAGTTTCTGTCTCTATATGGGTAGTAATGTTTAGTACATCTGAAACCTCATTTTTTAGCGTTTTTTCAAAGGCATCTATGATACCATGAGCAGCCTTCAGGTCAAGGTTATCATCCATCTGCACATCTAGGTACAAGCATAGTGGTAATTTGTTTCTTTTATCGGATAAATCTAAACCTCCAGATTTCTTATCGTCTGATAGCGAGGATGACAGAGTTGATAAGTATATTGAATGTACATTCCTTATACCTTCTGTTTCTGCTGCAATGAGCCTGATTCTATCTCTTATTTTTTCATTTGATATCTCTACTGCATCTACATGCACTAGGACATCGGAGTTTGGAAGGGATCTTTTCACCCTTTCTTCAACTGCTGTTGCCACTCTGTGAGCCCTGTCATGTGTATAAGTCCTTGGGACTTCGATATGCATGTCTACAAAAATTTTTGTTCCTACTCTTCTAACACGAATATTATGCATACTATTGATATCATTCAATCCTGACACTGATTCTAGAATCTGCTCATGAGCACCTTTGGGTGCCTTGTCTAATAAGATATCTAATGTCCTTCTTCCAAGCCCCAATGATGTATAGATTATCATTGCTGATACAGCAAGTGCAGCATATGCATCAGCATTTGGAATACTCCATAATAGAACAGAAAGTAGACCAATAAGAACGATACCTGATGACAGTATGTCTGCTTTGAAATGCAGCGCGTCTGCTTCTAATGCTTGGCTGCAATACTTTCTTGCAATCCTGTATAATGATCTTGACCTTCCAAAGTCAACTCCTATAGATACAAATATAATTGCAAACGAGAATATTGTAATTTCTGGCTGAATGATTTTAAAGAATATTCTTTCTACACCTTCATAAAATACCCACCCTGCTACTGCAAATAACAATATAATCTGAGTTAAACTTGCTAGGCTTTCGACCTTGGCATAGCCATATGTATATTTCAAATCTGGTGGTCTCATTACTAAGTTAACAGCATAGAATGTCATTAGTGCTGCTACGATATCAAGTCCAGAATGCATAGCTTCGGATAAAATCGCAAGGCTATTTGTGTAAAAACCTATGACTAATTTAAGTATGGCAAGGCCTGAAGAAGCTACAATAGAAATTATGACTACTTTGAGCTTCTCTTTGTATGCCTCCCTATTTTCGTAGAAAGAAGCTGTTTGTTCATTTTGGTAGCTATTGGAAGGTTCATTAGCAGTTGCCACTGCATTTTTCATAGATTAAAATGCCTATATACGTTCGCATAAACTACTCTAATTTAGTTATATTTATTGAACAAATTTAGAGAATGTTAAAATTATTTTGGTGCCGTAAATTAATATATAACAAGTTTTCAAGGCTGCATTTATTGTACATGTAATGATCGCATAATTGTCATTTTAACTAAATAAATAACATCCTTCATAATATTTTATTTTTAGTACTTCAATACAATTTTTGGTTCTTTCAAATCTTCTTTGGTGTTGAGCAATTGTTGAAAAAATGTTGTAAGGCAAGGATTGCTATACATAATTACTTGTCGTTACAGCCACTTCCAGCTCCCTATGTCCTCTCCACCAAGCCACGCCAGTATGTTTAACTGCTAATACTGATTCAACAGAATGGTACTTGCGGCTATAAGTGAAAAAATTTGATACAGTGAATTAATTGAAATAGCTAATGTCTATAGATGTAATAATAATTGTAAACATATGGTTGTAAGTGAAGAATTGAAGAATTGAACAGTCTTAAATGTAAGGACTTGGAAGCGGCCTATATACCAATACGTTTTACAATATTTTAAAAATTATTTACAATACCCAACGATTCAATAAAACCCACCTCTGAATATACTATAGGTTATGCCATACCTGTATCTAATTCTTGACGAGCCCTCGATAGTAGACCAAGATAACCAGGATTTTAACAAACTAGTGAATCACTGTGTTAATCTATCTAAAACAGGAGACAGAGATATATTTCTGTTGTGTAGTGATGCTGTTAGCGGGGTGGGGAAGCCAGATCTCTTAAATAGAGGCTAGGTGATCCCGGCGGGCTCATAACCCGCAGAGCGGTTTCCACTTTTGCATAAAAACATATGGCCGTAAGTTCAAATCAACCCCCCGCTACTACTTTTATTAAACTTATTTTATGTAATTGTCTTTGACAAGAATTATTGCAAACCTTATAATATATTTGCTTAAAATATACTAAATGGCAGTTATGAAGTAGTCCATAGCAAATATTTCGACCCCATAGCTATATAGAAAGAAAAAGATAGTTATCTTTTATACAGGTCAACATTAATTTAATAAAATTAGGCTTCATGAGCATTAGGCCACCTATACATATGTTATATTTGCTATACTAATGAGGTAAGGATAGGGGCAAATTAAGAAACTACAATAATAAGATATTCTTCTAAGTAAAAACGATCATCACAATGTTGTCCATATAGTTATGCTATCACACAAGACAAGCTGATTCCATTATTATGATAACAGAGTATTAGGATAAAGAATTAATACTTTAAGAAGATAACGTATATAGTACGATGTACAGCTTGGGGTTAATCGAGGAGCTTGGTAATATATCAAGGGAATTCTATGAATTTGTAATGCCAGCCATAGACATAGTCGAAGAAGGAAATGATTTGGTTGTAACAATTGACTTGCCAGGTTTTACAAAAAAAGATATCAATCTCAGGATTGTAGAAAACATACTATCCATTAATGCTAAAAAAGAACCCGACGAACATCGTGGTACTGTATACTACAAACACCGGCCTAATAGAATAGACAAAAAAATAGTATTGCCTATCTATACCAAAGAAAGCGAGAAAGTGGTTGGGACAGCAAAGTATGCGGACGGTGTTGTAACATTAAGGATTCCAATCCCAAAATCAGCTAACATACAAATAATGTAACCGATTTATTATGGTTAACCTTTTGATTGTTGTATAAATCTCAAATCTACTGCAGTTATTGCTTTGTTTCTTAGTCCCAAAACAGTTGTACTCTACAGTATTGCTTGCAGGATTGAATATAAATCACTAATCTATGTGACATGACTGATCGTATTGGACGACAAGATTTTTCTTAACATTTAAGATGAGAAAGCCTATTGGGAATTTCTCTTATTATAAAGTCATGGATTATTAGTATCATATTTCTATATGTTATGACAACTATGGGGATTAAAATCATCAGATATAATTTCGATCGGTTATTTCACAAGGCTGTTGTAACGAAAGCTTCAGGTCTTGCTATGAATTTTAGTTATATTATATAGTTCAATAATTCTTGGATAGCGGTTCTGATGAAACCAATATAGGTAAAGTGAATGAGAATGTGGCTCCTCTCCCATCTGAGTTATTCTCAGCCCATATTCTTCCACCATGTTTTTCAATGATACTCTTGGAGATAAATAATCCTAAGCCAGTGCCTCCTCCTGTCCGTGATTTTGTAGCAAATTTTGAAAAAAGCCTTGGAAATATTTCTGAATGTATGCCTGTTCCTGTATCTCTTACTCTCACAACAACAATATTCTCATTATTATTATCTTTTATTTCGACAATAACATCAATACTACCCTCATTAGTAAACTTAATAGCATTACTTAATAAATTACTAATAACTTGAGACAGTCTGCTCTTGTCTCCCTCTATAATGAATGTACCATCCTCTTCTCGTGATTTATAAGATAATTTTAGGTTATCATTTTTACTTTCTATGTTATGTGAATAGTCTCTCAGGATATCTCTAATCATATCTTCAAGATTGAACTTTTCTTTATTTAGAATCAAAGATCCACTTTCAATTTTTGAAACGTCCAATATATCTTCTGTAAGTTGCTGCAATCTTTTAGAGTTTCGAATGATAACATCCAGAGATTTACGGTGCTCTTTATTATCTACCTTACAACGGATAATCTCAGATAAACCAAGTATTGGTTGTATGGGTGTTCGCAATTCATGTGCGGCCACCTTAATGAATTCATCCATTAATCGGTTTTTATTTTTTAGTTCTTCATTTGCTTTTTGAATTTCATTTTTCAATTCATTTTGATATTTGATATAATCTCTTATGGAACTTAACATTGAATTGAAAGATTCACTTAGAATTGAAAGTTCATCATTGCTGCCTTTTGGTAGTTCAACTGAAACATCAAAATTTCCTTTTTTTATTTTAGATGTTGCGGTGGTTAGAGCAAATATTGGTCTAAGAATTTTTATTACAAGATATAAAATTAACACGAGAATACCTATATTTATAATTCCAAGAACAAGTCCTAATAAAGTTAGATTTTGAGAATTCTGTCCAGCCTTTAGCCCTAGCTTTGTAACTAATACATCTGATGAGTCAATTAAGCCTGCAGCCATTGATTCTAATTGTGTTTTTTTTACTGATGATGACGATTGTCCTATTGTCGTTGTAGTAGTTAATGACGATTGCTTTGAGGAGTTAATTATCTCATTGTTAATGAATGCCTTGAAACTTTGCCATTTTTTGTTAATTATATCCCATGAACCTGAAAATTCTGATGGCAATGGTTTTAACTCTATATCAGAGATTTTTCCACCTTGTTTCAAAGTCTGTATATTTGATTCTAATTTATCCATCGCAGCTTTTACCTGCGGAATGTTAGATGAGGAATCCAAATACTTTTCAACCTGAAGTAGCAAACTAGCAGTAAGATATCGATTTTTACCTGCAATATTGATAGAATTTCCCAGCGATGAACCTTCAGACTGAAAATATGCAAGTATTCCAAAATTGCTAAAAATAAATATAGTTTCGATATGAGTAGAAGACCTATTTTAAGAATGATTTTTGATCTTAATTTTTCAAGCATAACTATGCAGCTATACTCTGTTTCTGACCATGCTTGCCTTTTAAGCATTCATAAATAAGGTGAGTATTTCTCTTGTTCTTCTAATTCTTCCATTGTGGTTTAGCAGCTTCAATTTTCAAGCCAGCGCCAACCTGCATCAAGTCCTAGGAGGGCAGTTGCAAAACCAATTATGGGATAAATTAGATTTTCAAACATATTACTAATTTTAATATCTATATATTACTACTTTGGTAAATAGCTTTTATGATTTGTTAAAAGTGTTGCCTAGAGGTTGAATAGTATATTATATGTGTTTGAGATACTATGACGTACTAAACAAGGTGTAATAAAATTAGTTTGTAGAAGAAAACCACTTGGGAAAAAATTTTGCTTCTGGATAATAATTAGAATCTGATAACTTGTCCTTTTCGATGCCATATCTTTGGAGAGGCTTAGTTAAATGCCTATGAGAATTAGGTGTTGGAATATAGAGTCCACTCTTAAGGGTTCTGTTTCTTGGTACAAAGATTTTCTTTGCATTATAATCCTTGTATTTACATCTATCACATTGGAATCCCTTGTTTGTTCCCTCTGACTTCATTCGTTTTCCACAAGATTTGCATAAAGGATTTAACAGATTATATACCTTTACGAGGCCCAAGACGTAAAGATATTCTATATTCAAAATTTTTGGATGTTTTGCTGTTGATTTTCTAACTCCACAGCCAATTTGGATAATATCTCCTACTTCCAGCTCTAGGGCTTTTTTTGTCAAGCCTGTTGGCTCATAAATTGCAGCCCTACAAATAACGCCCTTAGAATCTTCTACTGCAAACAACACGTGTCCTCCTTGCATAGCATATGGTTTTGTACTAATTTTGCAACGGACATAGCCAGCCATGTAAGATTTGATCATTGATAATTTCAATTCATTCTGTAAATGCATATTTGTCCCTTGATTGGAGCGAAAGACCATATATCCATCTAATTCCTCTTTTAATTGTAATCTTTTCAATGACGAAACTACGATTTCTGGACTTTCTCCTCTTATGCCGCAGAAAACAGGGTCAGGTCCATGTGGAGCAATTAAAACACGTCTGCAACTTTGATCGTAGTTATTGAAAGTATCAGGAAATGTATCTTTACTATATTCAATTACCTCATCTATATCTACTATTCTGACAGTTCCATAATTCTCAGGCTTTCTATAAGCTATGACTTCAAATGTATGATCTTTGTCTAATAAACATCCAATT
Source organism: Nitrososphaeraceae archaeon (assembly GCA_035640055.1). Taxonomy (GTDB): domain Archaea; phylum Thermoproteota; class Nitrososphaeria; order Nitrososphaerales; family Nitrososphaeraceae; genus DASQWW01. The sequence continues at coordinate 18,077 of DASQWW010000114.1, forward strand.
GCACTCAGTGAACCTACTAAACCTTGACCATTTCCAAAAGTGAAATATTTGATGCCACGTTTTTTTGCAATTTTTTCTGCCGTTTGTCTACTTACAATATCGAACATCGCAAGCCTACTGAATTCTTTTATATCTTCTGGAACATGTTCTCCACTCAAAAAGACAAGCCCTGGATTCGCACCTGAACCTATAGCTGAGTCTTCTTCTACTCGTTGTTTTGTATATTCAATTATATCAGCATGATTTTTTGCCTTTACTCTTAGACAGATGGCACCATTGCCACGTGTCTTCCAAGGAATATTTGGGTTTAATCTAATTAGTAATGGGTAATCTAGTAATTGTGTATCCGCTTTTTTTAATAAATGGTTAGTAATTTTGAATGCCAGGTGAGTTGTACAGCGACCTAACAAGGAGTCGGTATCGTCTAATCCAATATGCAGGACTTCTTCCGATGCACTGAAAGTGATAGCTGTCATGTTATTATGATAGTGGCATAGAATCTAATAGAAATATTAACTATGATCTGTCTTGGATTTAGCTACTCCAGAAGCATGTTCTACGATAAAAATTCTGCTCTTCAGTGATGGACTGTAAAACAAGCATGGGAAATCATCTTCCTTCGGAAAACATACTTATCTAATAAATGCATCAGTGTGTATAATGCCAACAACACAAGAGGGTTTCTCTGATCGGTCCCCAAATATTAGATGCGAGGTATGCGGTATGATGTTTACAACAGAACAAGATAAGGAACAGCATAAGAAATTAGAACATAAGGAACATCAGAGACCAAGTGGTGTCAGTTAGATATTACAAATATACACTACTTTATTTTACTGATATGCTCATTGTATAATTATTAGGTATATTGTTTAACTAATAGGAAGAACAGTAAAGAACAGAAGAGAACCTTAGGTTGATCAAGCAGAGCTAATTCATTGGTCATTAAGTGGACGTTCTATAAATTTAAAATACCATTTTATGTATAGCATTATTTAAGGTATGACTTTTTGTTGCCCTAGTTGCGGTAATGAATTAGTTGAACACAAAGTGTTGAAGAGACTGGCTAATGTTGATGGATGGCATTGTAACTCATGCAATACATTCTATGACAAAAATGAATTAAAAGAAATAATTTATGATGTTTAAGTGTTACTGTATACATATTTTGACTGTAATTGTTAGTTAGACCCCAGTTCTCGCTTTTTCTATAAACAATTAGTTTATTATTTTCCACCACTTTTTATAACTATAACAAGAATGAGCCTTACTATAAATATCAAGTCTGTCAAAGATATAGATTTTATGAAACGAAATGGTCTTATACCTGTCGTGGTTCAGGACAGAAAGACAAAAGATATCCTTATGCTTGCTTACGTCAATAAAGAAGCACTTGACAATACTATAAAAACAGGAAACGCATGGTTTTGGAGTACATCACGCAACAAATTATGGATGAAAGGTGAAGAATCTGGAAATATTCAACCTGTAAAAGAGATACTAGTAGATTGTGACTCTGATGCTCTGTTGTTTTTAGTGGATTCAGAAACAGCTGCCTGCCATACCGGTAATCGATCATGTTTTCATAATCTTATTAGAAAAAGTTCCGAGGAACATTCAGAAAGTTACGATAGAAGATAACTCAATATCGCAACCATAACGTTAACTACTTCTCCAGGTGGAACATTCGGGCTCACAAACAATAATGATACTGCGTTTAATGCAACGCTATCTGTATGGATGACAACTGCAAGAATCCTTAACAGGCATGTTACATTTACTCATGGTCTTGGTAATACCTAGACTGATAAGGTTAGTTCCATAATGTAAAGGACTCAAAAAATAAACGTAGAAAACAAATCTGCTAAAAAGAAAATTGAGTTATTAATACAAATTCTAACTAAACTTGAAGCAACTTGCATGCTAATTGTAGTATTTTAGAGAAATGTAGATATATATTACAATTATATAATTTTCTTAGAAATTTAGTAATATTAAAATTGTGAGTAGCGAAATTTATCTATAATACTCCTAGTTGTAGTCAATATAATGGGTGCTATACGATCACTAAAATGCAGAGAATGTGGCAAAGAATATGAACCGCAATTCAGATATGTATGCGAAGAGTGTTTTGGCCCACTTGATGTCACTTATAAGTTTCCTTCCCTTATAAAAAGAAGTACATTCTCATCAAGGAAGGAGAAAAGCTATTGGCGTTATTTTGAGCTCTTACCTATCTCTAATAAAAGCAATATCATAAGTCTAAATGCCGGTCTTACACCTTTACAATACGCCGATAGGCTTGGCAAAGAAATGGGAGGCATGAAGAATCTATTTATCAAAAATGATTCAATGAATCCAACATTTTCGTTTAAGGATAGACCTGCAGGTGTAGCTGTTTCGAGAGCTAAAGAAACGAAACTAAAAGCGGTAGGCTGCGCATCCACAGGCAACTTAGCTTCCGCAACTGCAGCCCACGCCGCAAAAGCAGAGCTACCTTGTTATATTTTTGCCCCTTCTGACATTGAGCATGTAAAGATCGCACAAGCATTATCATATGGCGTTGAATTTGTAGCAGTAGATGGAACTTATGATGATGCTAACAGAGTTGCTTCAGTAATTGGCGATTCTAAAGGTATCGGTATTGTCAATATCAATATGCGTCCATATTATGTCGAAGGTTCAAAGACACTTGCTTATGAAGTAGCCGAGCAGTTAAATTGGCAAGTTCCTGATATCCTCATAGTTCCAGTTGGAAGTGGAGCGATGTTAAATGCAATTTGCAAAGGATTTGAAGAATTACACAGACTAGGATTGATTGATAGTGTAGCCGAACTAAAAATCATTGCTGCACAACCCCATGGATGTGCTCCAGTAGTAGATGCTTTCAAGAGAAAAAGTGACGATGTGATTCCAGTTGAAAGACCTGAAACAATTGCAAAGAGTCTTGCAATAGGGGATCCTGGAGATGGATTGTATGTGCTAAAAAGGTTAAAGCAGTACAATGGGTTTGCAGAAGAGGCTACAGATGAAGAAATCATCGATGCAATACTAATGCTTGCCAAGACAGAGGGTGTCTTTACAGAACCTGCTGGTGGAGTATCTATAGCAGTACTTAGGAAGCTGGTTGAAGAAGGCAAAATTGATAAAGACGAAAGAGTAGTTTGCTATGTTACTGGTAATGGACTCAAGACTACAGAAGCTATTATAGATCTGCTACCTAGGTTCACTGCCATAAAACCGGATGTACAAATAGTTTCAGCAATGATCAGATGATTATATATTTGTGTATATATTATTGGAGATCAAAATAAAATGGCTAAAGTTGAATTTGTAATTCCATCAGTATTAAATAAGGGTGTAGGAGAGAAAAAAATTTCGTTAGAAGTTACAGACCTACATGATGCATTCACTAAAGTTTCTGATCACATGGGTGAAGATTTCAAACGCAGGGTATTTGATCCTGATGGCAAACCTCGTTCCCTCATTAATATTTATGTCAATGGCAAGAATATGAGGTTCAGTAACGGCATGGCAACTTTGCTCAAAGATGGTGATTCTGTGCATATATTACCAGCAGTAGCTGGTGGGGCAGAGCTAACAAACGACGATATGCAACGCTATTCCAGACAGATAATGCTTGAAGAAATCGGTTTTGTTGGAATGGAGAAGCTGCGTAATGCTAAAGTCTGTGTTGTTGGAGTTGGCGGTATCGGAAATCCTGTTGTAACTCAATTAACTGCAATGGGTGTTGGTAAATTAAAAATTGTCGATAGGGATGTTATTGAAATCTCAAACTTGCACAGACAACATCTCTATACTCAAGATGACCTTGGTAAGGTCAAGGTTGAAGTAGCTAAAGAACGCTTAAAAAAAATGAATCCTATAGTTGAAATTGAAACAGTACCGACAACCGTTACCAATTATACAGCAGAAAGCATTGTCAAAGGATTTGATATTGTTATTGATGCGCTTGACAGTATTGATGCAAGGTATGCTCTAAATGACGCATGTATTAAGTACAATATACCATTTATTTATGCCGGAGCATTGGGAATGGTGGGTTCAGTTTGTACTATCTTACCCAATAAATCTTCATGTCTGCGATGTATGTTCCCTACCTTGGCTGAAAATGATATGCCAACATGTAGCACCGAAGGAGTACATCCATCAATACTGTATATAGTAGGCAGTATTCAAGTCTCAGAGATTGTCAAGATAATCACAGGACAGCAACCGGCGCTTGTAAACAAGCTATTTTACATTGATTTGAATGAGCTTTCATTTGACAAGATCCAGATGTTTAAACAAGAAGAATGCCCTTCATGTGGATCAAAGAAGAAAACAGCAAAAGAAAAACTTGACACTCAGCCCGAGTTAATAATTGATGAGCTGTGTGGAAGAGATAGGGGGAAGAGAACATATAGTGTCACTCCATCAGAATTGCCTTCACCGATTAATCTAACTGGGATAGCAAAGAATGCAGAATTGTTAGGATATAAGATTAAAACAAAAGGTAACTTGGGAATAACTGCAATAAGTACTAATTACAACGAATTATCCATCAGTTTTCTGGTAAGTGGTACTGCAACAATAGTCGGTGCAAAAGACAAAGAAGATGCTATATCTATATACAAAACTTTGTTAGAAGGGCGTAAATGAAAACTATCGAAAAGAAAACACCGTTTCTCAATGTATTTCCAAATTGCTTTATTATTTATGATATTGTAGCTATCAACAGTTAATATCTTTCCTTATGTCAATTAATTATTCAACAGTGTATTTCACTTTAAATGTCCCTCTTCTTTCAAGTCAGAAATTATCTTCATCAAAGTATCATAATCTACATCCACTTCGTTCAAAATAACACTGTGATCTACTTTTCCATATTTTTTTATGAACTTTTCCACTATCCTTTTTTTCTTTTGATATATTCTGTTTTGCATCACCAGATATAGATCTTATATAAACTAAAGTATATTTTGTAACTGCTTCTAACAGAGCCCACCTTTTCAGGAAAAAGATGTCCTGTTTAGTATCATTTATAGCATTATGGAATTAATTAAATAGATTGGTGTTAAATGCCTGACTACTTTGAAATAGATCGTTTGATTGAAGATCTTGCCAAAGTTTATTCTACAGCCTGCGCAACTACCTGGTTTAAGATAACAAAGAAAAAGCAACCTACAAAAGAGGAGTTTCGTACAAAAGTAGTGGAATTTATGAAGCATTTTGAGTATACATTGTCAACTTATCCCCAGGGTCTTGAGACTGAACAATTCAAAGATTACGCTAGGGGAATCCTACAAAAGGAAATTGAAAATGTGCTAAAAGGAAATAACAAAGAAGTTGAAAGACGTTACAAATATTATGTTGAATATCTTTGACAGTGATGTAGAAAATTAATGCAATAGTTTATGAAAAGATTGGATTTTTGTTAGATCATCTTCGTGTTTAAAATATTGTTGAAAAGGTATTGGTATATAGGCCGTAACTATTTCCACCATTAAATACATAGAGGTTGCTTCCACTTCAAACTTGTAGTCTTCCAAGTCCTTACATTTAAGACTGTTCAATTCTTCAATTCTTCACTTACAACCATATGTTTACAATTATTATTACATCTATAGAATACTACCAATACCAGTAATAATACTAGCGGTGGGGAATGATATTAGCAGCAACAGTTGTAGCCGCGGTAGTATCAATGGTATGTGCAGCATCCAGTAATTCAACATACTTCTCCTTTAATCAAAAAACTGCGGAACAATTGCTGCGGATTTTCACTTTAGCAATACAGGAAGCATCCTTTGGCATTGGGATGCTCGCACACCGCAGACGTAAGTCTATAATATTAGATTTCAGAAAACCACATGCTGTAATAATAATTAGGATTACCGTTAGTTTAAGGAATAGATAATTGGATTAGCTTTATATACATTTTTCGGGACTCTATAACTTTACAGAACTCTTTGATTTGCTGTTGTTATTAGCAATTTTTATTGCTTATTATATATATAATAATAATAACTGCATGACTACCGGGAAGTATTTTAATAGAGGAGTAATGGCATTAGACTCTCCATATCTTGGACATGTAGTAAGAGAGACTCATGACAAGATAGTTGTATTTGGTGAAGGAAATAATAGATACGATATCCCAAAGTCTGAAATTCAGACAACCGGCAGAAATGTGTTAATAGGTCTTAATCTATCTGAGATTGCAAAAAGGTATAAAGTAAACCGTCAAGAACCATTGCCTACAACTGTACCGTTAGAACATTGGACACAGGGAGAAAATATTGACTTGGCATCTTATGAGAGAAAATACCCAAAATCATTATTCAACAAGGGAGTAAGAATACTAAATGAAGATCACGTAGGACATGTTATGAAAGAAACAGATGACAAGATAGTAATATTTGGTGATTATAACTACAGATTTGATGTTCCTAAATCAAAGATAAAAGAAGTTGGAAGGAATGTCATTTTGAATATGGATTTTCCAGAATTAGCAGGAAGGTATAAAGTGGATAGAAATGCACCATTGCCAACAGGAGAGCCTGTTGATAAGATAAATGATCAGGCATATCCAGAAGAACAGGAGGAACAGAAGCATCAGATCTTCACCGAATCAATTACTAACATGGTAATGGGCAATAATAGTGATAATTATTATTCTAAAAATAATACATCATCAATAGCAACCGCCGCCTTAGAGATAGTTGATGCAGAAACGCTAGTAGCTCAAACACAAGATCGAATGTGGAAAGCGCTAGAGGCGCGTTATCTATATGATTCATCTCTAAAGGACAGTCAAGATTTTCTTCTTAATTATGTAAATTCAAAGATCTCACTTGTGATTATGTATGCAGATTTAGTTGGCTCAACTGATATGAGTATGAGATTGCCTGCTGAGAAGATGGTTACTATAATCAGAGCATTTACATATGAAATGACTTCTATTGTGAGGAGCTATGGTGGTTATGTGTTAAAATATGTTGGTGATGCAATAATTGGTTTCTTTCCCTCTGGATACAATAAATTACTAGCTTGTGATAAATCAGTCCAATGCGCAAAATCTATGATAACTGTGATTAAAAATGGAATTAATCCTATACTAAATCGATATGATTACCCAGAGCTCAGCGTTAAGATAGGTATAGATGAAGGTGAGAACGTAATTGTCCAATATGGACATGATAAAAGCTCTTTAATTGATATTCTTGGATATAGTATGAGCATAACTGCGAAAATAACTTCATTAACTGATTCAAACTGGATTACAGTAGGTGAAGATGTCTACAATGTACTTCATCCAGAAATTAAAAGTAATTTCGTAGAAGTTAAAAGTAATGCTAAAAACTGGAAATACACAGATAGAGAAACAGGTAGGCTTTACAAACTTTATACACTACAAGGCTAGCTTTTAGAACATGATATAGTATATGGTTAGATAAAATACACCAAAATGGAATATG
>DASQWW010000115.1:0-2424 GCA_035640055.1 Nitrososphaeraceae archaeon
AGATAATGATCTAGTATTAGTTGCACCATGGGACTTTCAATCTGACAAAGCTGATATTATATGGAGATATATCAGTGCTCACGAGGATAAGTTAAGAGAAGATGGTTATCTTGATGGCCTAAATAAATAGTAGTAGTAGCAGAAGAAGAAAGGAATCAAAATTGATTCAACATCATTATTTTATATTTTTTTGTTAGTCTGAATTGATATAGCATACTTTGCCTGATGTGTCCGGCGGTTTTTGCATTGACCAATTGTTACTAGATTCTCTCTGCAATTTTGTCTGCAGATGGAATAGTGAGATTTTTTCCGTACTAAATGAATAGGTGATCAGAACTTCTTTTCTCTTATAATCAATTGAATCTAACGCTGCAATTTTCAACATCTATTAAATTAATGTCTTCATTTGATAATAAAAAAAATAGAGCACTTGCTAGTTATAGCTCTTGTCGTAGCTCCTCAGTCAATTCCTGAGCAATCTCAGGAATTGCCCTATTTCTTACCTTCATTATTGTTATCATAATCCAATTTCTCATCAATTTTCTTCTGTAATTCCTTATAGCGTTCATACTTTTTGCTCCACTTAGAAAGCACGAACCATTGCCAGATTCCTATTCCTAGCCACACAATGGAGATTAAAAATGGGATAATGCGTGCAACGCCAAAAGCAGGATTAAAGCCATGCACAAAGCCACCAGGGGTCCCTCTGCTATCATGAAATGGAAATGGAGGTCCTAGTAATGCAAAAGTAAGCGCAAATGCTATTGGTGGAATGATCATAATGGTAAGAACCATTATGATAAACAATTTCTTAGTTCTGTTTAAGTGAGCGATAATTCCATCCATTATCTGAAAGATATTCTCCTTTGATCTATTATCATCATCACTGTTGTTTTTGTTTGAGTCTTTCATGAACTGATAATAAACCTCCATCGAGTTATAAGACGTGTAGTAACAAAGTTACTTGTTGTAGCCATAATCATCTTCAAGTTTATCTGTTTCACTCCTCGGAAAAAATTCTTCATACGGCTCTAAAACTTCTCTCAGGATCTCTCTTCCTTTCTCTGAGATCTTGTATTTTATTATAGTTTTACTTCCCCAAGCTTCTTCTGTTCTATTTATCATAACCTTTCTGACCATATCATCAAGAATTTCTTTATGCTTCACATTGTTTAATCCACAATAGCTCATAAGTTTGCTTTGGTTAAGTTCTCCATATTCGTAAAGCTTCAAGAGAATGTCCTTCCTTATGTAAATCCTGTCTCGATACTCATGGACCAATTTAACTCAATTGCCAAGACAAAGATGACTTTTATCTGGGCTGAAGTTGTTATTAATATTAGCAAAATCTTGTAGTAGTAATTTCTGATAATGGTATGGAGTAGTGCAAGTGTCAATCAGCCTTTGCATTGAGCGGACCTGATCACGTATAAAGCTTAGCATATATGAATATTAGTATTGCCGCACCCTACAAGATAAATGTCATAATTTGCAATAGGTAATAATAATGATAATTTCTTCCGTAACTATTCGAGGAGTAGGTTTTATGCTCTTCTTCCAAATAATTGATTATGATTTTATGATGTAGACAAGACTTCAGGTAACTAAGATACGTGTCATAGGTAAACAATGGTTATAACTAAAATCAGACCCTTTGTTCTACTATGAAAACGATAGATTCAAAGAAACTTATAAGCAAGAAGGTTCTGATTCCAACCATCCTAGGGATTGGAATTTTATTATCAGCTATCTTCATAGCTTCGCCATTGGCGTATACATGGGCACAACAACAACGAACTGTAACAAATAATACAGATATACGTGAACAGGGTAGGATACCTCAAATCAACGGTTCGATAAGTGTCAAAGATAACATAAAGAATTTTCTCAAAGAGAATATAAAGATACCATTCGTATCAGCTGCTGAAACTGCACAAAAACAGATTGCTAATGGAGTAGTGATAGGCGGCCACTTAGGTGTGACACAAGGATATTTAACATATACCTACTTTGTAATAGACCCGGTTAAAGAAACTGGGCAGAAAGTAATTGTCGATGCTGGAAATGGTAAGGTTCTATATACATCGGAAGGTCAACCCATGGGTTCATTCAGCCAGCTGCCAATGTTTGGACCACTAGGAGCCGGGAAAGGACATGGACCATTTGGAGGATTTTGGCATGGACCATTTGGACCATAAAGGGAGAATAGATTTATACACATATCTCCTTTTAGTCTCTATTTATACTTCTTCTTTCTTCTTTCCGAATCCAAAATAGCAAGAATGACACATCTCTTTTCCATAAATTACTCCATGCATACCACATTTGTTACACACTCTTTCATAATCCACAGTTGAATCTAATGATTTAGCTTTTTGTATACATTTGCCGCAAATTGGTGCATCGAGGTTGTAGCTAGAAAGA
>DASQWW010000116.1:0-11986 GCA_035640055.1 Nitrososphaeraceae archaeon
TACAAACGAGCTATTGGTATTCTAGGAATATTTTTTGCTATTCTAGGTGGAATTGCATGGTTTTTTCAACAGATATTTTTAGCAATAATCTTATGGGGTATTGCTGCTATTGTAATACTGAGGTTGAATAAACAGAAAAAGTATTCTACAAAGAAGAGAAATTGATCCATGTGGTCTGTATTACATTCTATGACAATTCTGTTATCCCATCACAAACTTAAGCTAGAGTAATGTCTTCGACTTTTTCCACATTTCACATAAATCAAGAGACATTTCCATACAAACAGTACATATTAAAATAGATCTAAGATGTGTTCCACATGTTCTACAGGATTCTTTGTAATGCATATATATCGTAATTCCTCCATTTTCAAATAAGTTTTATTATAATTTCTTTACACATCAATATAAATATAGCATAATTCAGCACAAATTTAGAAAGTACCATATAGTTAGGAAATCAAGTAACATCATCAGATTAGTATCATAAGTGTCCAACGAAAATATGGCTCTTCATTGTTCTTCACCTATTTTTTCTATAGGTTCTCCAGTTGGTAATGGTGCATTTCTATCCATCTTATATTTGAAGAGTTCATGATAATCTACGTTCAATATAACATTTCTGCCTACTTCCTTTATTTTGGACTTTGGAACATCAAATCTATAGTTGTAACTACCAAATATTACTATCTTATCATCTGTCTCTTTCATTACATGTCCTATATTATCTTCGTTTTCTATTCTCACCCCTTTGTTGAAGAGTGATTTTGGATATTTTCGCTCATATGTAGCAAGGTCTATGTTTTTACCTTGACTCCATTGTGTCGTAGGCTCGGTCGTAGGCAGAGGTTCTTCGCGGTTTACTTTATACTTCTTTGCAATCTCATATAAGTTAAGACCAATTAGCACATTTCTGCCAGTAGTCTGGATTTCTGATTTAGGTATATCATATCTATCATTTCCTTCACCAAATACAATGATCTTATCTTCTGTTTCTCTTATCACATGCCCTATATGTGGAGCGTCTAACGCCATTACACCCCTATTAAAATACTTTCCTGAGGTCATTAGTTTTTATTCATCCTATATTTCATATTGTTGTGGTGAAGTATTTTTCTTTATCTCTTGACTTTACCTTGGAATCCACACTTGGACAATATTCCATAGATTTAATACAGCAATCTCCTTCTAAAAGTTGTTCTTTAAGCCGTCAAATCATAAGATTGTTTTATGACAAATTGGCTAGATATTCTTAGTTCATAAAACCCGCATAATGAAACGTTAGGTCAAAGTATAAAAGATTTATCATTACAACCACATATAAAAGGTTATATCCTAGTTTCAGATGATTGATTAGGACAATTTTGAATTACAAAAGAAGCATGCATGACATGTCAGCATTTACATCATATTTTCCATGATCACATTATCATTGTTCCGTTTATCATTAAAAGGCAAACTTTAACTGATGGAAGACTAAAAGTACTGAAAACAATCATCCTAATAATACTAGGAGCTAATGATAGCGTATATAGGATGCATTATAGAAGTGTTCAATAATGAGATAGCCTAGAATAGCAAATTATTATTAAAATTACTGAGAAATTAATTCGATACTTTAAATAGACTGATTATATAATGTATATTTTCTTATAGCTATGGCAGAAGACGATCCTTTCTCAGACTGGTCAGAATTGATACATAAACCAGTATACTCTATAGATGGGACAAAGCTCGGTTTCTTAAGAAAAATACTCTCAGACTATATGATTATCGGACGAGGATTAATCAATTTAACGAAATATTTTATCCCAAAATCCTTAGCAGAATCGGTGAGCAAAAAAGGTATTAGACTTAGCATTACAGCTTATGAAGCACGCTCAAAGTATTCTTATGCGAAGATGAAAAATACTCTTACAACTTTGGATATTATACCGAAATCAGTAGTACAACATAGAGCTTTTTATGATAGATTTCTTGCTTTACGATACAATACTACCAGAAATAGATTAGCAGCAGGAATTGCATTTGTTTCTGGAATTCTCTTCTTGCTTTCAGGCTACAAGGCAAACTTGGCAATTATCGATTTAACCAGAGATTTGATCAGACAAGATCTTATGATAGGCACTGCTAGGGACTTTGTTGTATATGCTTTAATTCCTGTTGGTATTCTAGCTATCTTGAGCCAGCTTGGTGGGATTACAGTATTGATGGGAGCAGGCCTATTTGCTGCAAATAGAGTAAACCTTGGAAAATTTTTGGTGATGGTCGGAACAGGTCAGGGATTGTTTACTATTGGCCTGCGTATCATGTCGGAACTTTGGTCTGGAAAATTTGCCCTTGAAAATAATTACATTACATGGTTAACATCCTCTGCAACAGGTGTGGGAATATTGTTTGCAGTGATGTCGCAATCAATTTCAAAAGGAAAAGGGGATAGTATTACTTCTAGAGTAATTAGATTTGCATTAAGAAAGCAGGAAAAGGAAAACAATTTCCATTAAGAGTAAATTGAGGTTAATAATAAAAGAAAACATCTTCTTTGCAGCTGTTATAGTATGTTGCAATACGCTTGCTATCTTTTCTTGTCGAACTATTTGAAAGTACCGATTGAATTGCTAATCAAAAATTGAGGTTTAAATACTGACTGACATGCATATATATTTTGAAGTTCTTATTCTACAGAACTAATGACGGAGACCAAGGTTACGCTTGTTCGTTTAATATTAGAAAATGACAAATTTGAAATTTTAGTAAAACCTGATCCCGCGTTGGAATATAAATTGGGTAAAAGGGCGGACATAGCAGCTGTCTTGGTTTCCGATGAAATTTACTCTGACGCAAATAAAGGTTCAAGAGCATCTAGTGAAAAATTAAGAAAACATTTCAAGACAACAGATGTAACAGATATTGCTAGACAAATCCTTTCTCGGGGTGAACTCAATCTAACAACAGATCAACGTCGAAAAATGATCGAAGAGAAGAAGAAGCAAATTATTCAATACATTAACAGAAGTTTTGTAGATCCCAAGACGCATATTCCCCATCCACCTTTAAGGATCGAAAGTGCTATAGATAAGGCAAGAGTTATCATCGATCCATTCAAGAGGACTGAAGATCAAGCTAATGTCGTAGTTGAGGCCCTTAGGAGAATCTTGCCACTAAAATCAGAAGTTTCGAGATTAAGTGTAACAGTTCCGTCTCAGTTTTCAGCACAATCTTACAGTGTATTTAAAGCTACTGGGAATCTTAAGGGTGAGCAATGGCTTGCAGATGGTTCTTTAAAAGTTATAATAGAAATGAATGCTGGAATGAAGGCATCATTCATTGACAGGATAGGGTCTATAACAAGGGGCTCTGCTGACATAAAAGAGGGATAAGAGCTCTTTGATACTTAAAATATAAGTCTGATCTTTATTGACCCAAAAGGGAGAAACATTGGAAGGAATCGTTTCATATGATAAAGCTTTTGTTTGGGAGGGAATCCATTAACTATATGCAGGAACTCAAAAGAAAGTATGTTGTTCCAGGAGACAAGATTGTAGATGGTAATCTAAGGACCCTGATGAATGTAATTAATACAGGCAATTCTATTACTGCTACAAGAATAGGAATTGCAGAAGTGGGGAGAGACGGAGTCAAGGTTATACCATTGTCAGGAGTTTATATCCCTAGAGCGAATGATATTATAATAGGCAAAGTTATAGACCATTCATCCCTTTCATGGGAAGTAGACATCAACTCTTGCTTCTATGCTCATCTACCAGCTCAGGATGTATTTGGAAGAGACTTTTCTCCAGCAAGGGATGATATGAGTAGGCAATTGTCCATAGGAGATGTAATTACAGCAAGAATTATTGCATTCGACAGGACGAGAGATCCGATGCTAACAATCCAAGATAAAGATCTGGGCAAAGTTCCTCGTGGAGAACTCCTAAAAATTTCTGCAACCCGAGTTCCACGACTTATTGGAAAACGTGGTTCTATGATACAAACAATTGAGCAGGCTACACAGACAAGGATTTTAATTGGCCAAAACGGAATAGTGGTAGTTACGGGTAGAAATCAAGAAGGAGTAAAACTAGCTGTTAGAGCAATTAGAATGGTTGAAGAAGAAGCTCATACGGTAAATTTGACGCAAAGAGTTAAAGTTCTATTGAACGTGCCAGAATCTCCGCAAATGGAAGACAGGTCAGCTATTAGAAGCCAAAATAACAGTCAAAAGGGTGAAGAGCTTCAATCAACTATCCAAGAAGTAGAAGAAGAACTAGAGGAAGTTAAAAGAGATGAAAAATTATAATGAACCAAACAAGAAATTTGATTGATGAAAGGGGAAGACGAACCGATGGTCGTACTGCAGATGAACTTCGAGAAATTAAGATAAATGTTGGAGTGGTGAAAAATGCTGATGGATCGGCATTTATAGAATATGGAAAGAACAAGATCGTTGTAGCTGTCTATGGACCAAGAGAGGTGCATCCAAAACATATGGCACTTCCAGATCGATGTGTTTTAAGATGTAGATACCATATGTCACCCTTTTCTACCGATACACGTAAGAATCCTGCTCCATCAAGAAGAGAGGTTGAGATTTCAAAGGTAATGAGAGAAGCGTTGGAGCCAGCACTGTTATTAGAGGATTATCCTCGAGCTGCAATAGATGTATTTGTTGAAGTATTACAGGCTGATGGTGGCTCAAGATGTGCCGGTATTACAGCGGCATCCATCGCGCTAGCTGATGCTGGGATTAACATGCGAGACATTGTAGCAGCCTGCGCTGCAGGCAAAGTCGACAACAAAATTGTACTTGACATTAATGATACTGAGGACAAGGAGGGTGGAGCAGATATGCCAGTTGCCTACATGCCACATCTTGAACAAGTAACACTATTACAACTCGATGGCATATTAACGTCAGAACAGTTCGATGAATGTTTGGATAAAGCAATAACAGGTTGCAAGATAGTTTATGAAATTCAAAGACAGGCGATAATACAAAAGTACTTTGGTAACGAAACAGAGTTAAAAGAAGAACAATGAGTTCATCAAAACGTTCAACAATAATAGTCGAACATTTGCGCAAGCAGCAAATGTGGGATGCAATTTCAAAAGGGAAGAGGCTCGATGGAAGAGATCTAAACGACATAAGGCCAATTGAAATTGAATTGAATACTGTAAAGAAGGCAAACGGCTCTGCAAAAGTAAAATTGGGAAATTCTGAAGTCATTGCAGGAATAAAGGTAGAAACAGGCGAACCATTCGAAGGGCTGGAAAATAAAGGCGCTTTAATAGTATCTGCAGAAGTTCTTCCTACAGCATCACCATATATCGAGCCAGGTCCACCGGATGAAGAAACGGTCGAATTAGCAAGGGTTGTAGACAGAGGTATAAGGGAATCAGAAATGTTAGATCTTGATAAATTAGTTTTAGTTCCAGGCAAAACTGTCTATACTATATTTGTTGACTGTAGCATAATCAATGCTGATGGTAATTTGTTTGATGCGACCTCCTACGCAGTAGTTTCAGCATTGGCCAGCAGTAAAATGCCTATCTTTGAAGTACAAGATAGTAAAATAGTTGATACTGGAAATGTACGAGATCCACCGGTTACCACCTTACCTGTATCAATTACAATGGTAAGAATTGGTGGCGCAGTTATTGTAGATCCAACAGCTGAGGAAGAAGCTTGCATGGATGCGAGAATTACGATTACAACAAATTCAAATGGTTACTTTACTGCTATACAGAAGGGAGCCACAGGATCTTTTAGTATCGAACAAATAAAAAAGGCAGCAGAGACAGCAAGAATTAAAGGAGAGCAAATTCGAGCTAAATTAAAAGAGTTGATTAAAACTGGTTAGCAGAAGAAAGCATGGTCATGCAGGAATCAAAGGTTTAGGCGTAAAATTTGGTGCGACAGTACGTAAGAGATATGGAATAGTCTATAGGACATTGAAAAAAAAAAGGAGATGTCCATCATGCGGTTCAGTGCAATTTGATAGAATAGTATCAGGCATTTGGTATTGTCCAAAATGTAGTTATAAGGTTGCAGCCGGAGCCTACGACATTGAGAATTGAAAAATTACAAAGGTAAGATACAAATTTCATTTAAGAAGCTGGCAAACTCCGAATGCAAGCTTATTGCAAAATCTGTTTCTTGTGCATTAAGATCCGATACTAAATTTTCTACTGACCCAAAAGCAAGAGCAAGAATTTCAGCTGATTCTTCAAATGTGTTTATAGAAGTTCATGCTGATGACATTCCAAGCTTACGTGCATGTATCAATTCTTATCTGAGATTGGCCTATGCATCCTACAAATGTATAATCAACCAACTTTAGGTTTCATGCTTTTTGCATTGCCTCAAAATCAATATGTGTTAGTTGATAGCCTAATCCTTGATTGAATATAAATATGCGCAGACATATTATCTTAAAAAATACCAGAGTTACTATTGGTGTGCCAAAAATGCTGATAACTCTATAGTCAAATGTTTCTGTTATTTCAAAGTCATTATTATATCTCAAATATACCACCAGTATTCTAATAAATAACTTACTTTACTACTAAGACGGGACATGTTGCATAAGTTACTACGCCTGTTGCAACACTTCCAAGTAGCATCTTTTTAAATCCTGATCTGCCTCTTGTACCAATTACAACCAAGTCAATATTTTTATCCTCAGCATAGTTTACTATTGCACCTTCAACTGACATTGAGCTTTCAATAAACTCAATTTTTAAAGGAATTTTATTTTCTTGAGCATCCTTGGAAATCCTATCAAACCATCGCTGGGCTTCGAGAGTATCTTTTTCTTTCCATTGATTCAATACATGTGACGGTAATAAACCATATGATGATGGAATATGTATGACAGTTAAAGCTATTAATTGACCATGGTCCTTTTTTGCTATCTGTATTGCAAAAGCTGCTGCGTCCATTGATGAATCTGAACCGTCTACCGCAACCAATATTCTCGAAAATCTTCCATTTGTTTGTGACAATATTCCTATATTTAGACTACAAGTAGTTAAAAACATTTGAACTTAGGCAGATCTTTTATAATATCCTTATGCTATCAATATTATAGTATACACTATTAAACCGTCTCAAGGAATTCAGGAAACTTGTTAATAAAGAGTTATTGCTGTCGAATTAAGAGCTGTGTAAATGCCAGTTTTATATGCAAAATCCTGAAGCATTTTTATAACACTATTTAACCTTGTAGGTTTATTATGAGTGAACAAGAACTTCCACCGTGGCTTAAAGAACAGCTAACTCGCCTACAACAGCTTCAACAGAATTTACAAGCAATAATGATGCAAAAACAGCAAATAGAGTTAGAAGTTGTCGAAACAGATAGGGCACTTGAAGAGTTAAAGAAGGCAGGAGTAGAGGATACGGTATATAAAAGTGCGGGTCCTCTGCTGATTAAGGCAAAGAAAGATGATCTCATAAAGGAATTGGAAGGAAAGAAAGAGCTGGCAAATACTAGACTAATGGTTATTGGAAAACAGGAAACAAGAGTAAAAGATAATCTAAAAGAAGTTGAAAATAAAATTAACCAAATGATTAGAGGAGCACAAGGCAGCGCTGGTAGTAGTGGTCAAGTAGCACCTTCAAAACCAAAAGACAATAATTGATATTAGTCGAAAACCAGAAATAGCAAAAATAATCCAATAACCCCTTGAAGTTTTATTTATATAGGAATATCATTACGTTGTAGTATTATATCAAGAGACTCTTATGTAGGTAATAACATAATCAGTATATTTAGAGAGTGAAGTGTATATTATTAGAGAGTAAATACATAGGATGAGAAGTTAGATACATTAACAACCATGATTAATTAAATACGTGCCTGTTAGGATTGTAGTCGATGAAAGAGAAAAGAATAGTGTAATTCCAAATCTACTACGTCATACAGGTGCAATAATCGATTTTGCACAACTGAAAGTTGGTGATTATATCGTCTCGCCAGAAACAGCAATAGAAAGGAAAACCATACATGATCTTATTAACTCCATTTATGACGGGCGACTATTTGTGCAATGTTCAGAACTTGCCCAATACTATTCCAAACCTGTCGTTATCATTGAGGGAAATATCATAGACTTAATCGATGATATTCCAGCAGAAATAGATAATGATAAATTAAGAATATTAGAAGAAAGAATTCCTCTTGCCTATGATGCATTAGCAACAGTAGCATTACGTTTTAGAATTCCAATAGTACATACTCCCTCAGCAGAATATACGGCGCAATTATTAGTTATCATGGTAAATAAATCATTAGAAGGGGAAACAAGTAACAACCTTCCTTTGTTAAAGAGAATAAAGAAAAAGAATCCAGAGTATACGCAACAACTATCCATACTAGCATCGTTACCAGGTATAGGTGATAAACTTGCAATAAGAATGCTTAGCAAATTTCAAACTCCGAGACGTGCCTTAAATGCATCTGTTGCAGAACTTGCCAGAATTCCTGGTTTTGGCATAGCACGTGCGAGAAGAGTACGAAAAATTCTTGATTATCCTTATAATGAAAGGATTGAATCAATTCAAAGGAGTCTTTTAGATAACGATTTAAATGATTTCAACGGCTACATGTAAAAGACAATTGTAAATTTTATCTATGAAATAGTTTGGTATGAATATATTATTATACTTGGAAGTTGATGACCATATTTTTGGGCTGGATCATCATTTTAGTAGGTATTACAGTAGCCAGAAATGTTGAGCAGTATTAACATATAAAATGCATTAAACATTAAGAATACAATTTGACAGCATTTCGTATTCTTATATCATACATTAATCTGATATATTATTGTATACATAAAGTTAGTGCTATTAAAAACCAATGGTTATAGATATAGAATCCCAATAAAAGAGTGAAATCACAGCAGGTTCGGTGGTATCCGTTGTGCTAACACTTCTAAAAAGAATTCCTAATATGGCTAAGAAAGAGGTTAGCTTTAAGGTTTTGTGCCTCGATGTGTTCTCGACAATTATCTTTTAATGATATAACTATTATAGGAAGACAAGTATTCTTCAAGGTAAGTATGGTCGTTTATGAATTAATACACTTTTAGGCCGCTTGGTAAAGGAACAAGTTTGATATGTTTCAGAAGGCATTATTTAAGGGATGAATTTTTATCACCCATGAATCTCTTCCTCTAAAGCTTCTTTAAGCATATGCATGTGCCTTTTTCTATCATTTTTGATTGTTTGCCATATTTCTACCAACTTTGACTTATTGGCTTTCTGTGCATCTCTAATATAAGTCTCGATTGTATCATACAGAAAGTCAGCATCCTTGCCCAAAACTTTTAAGATATCATACGCTGTGTCTGTTAATTCAGTAGTTTCTGATGATGATGACATATTATTATAATAATAGATGATGAATAAAATATTTAACAGGTATGATGATTGTATCGACGTTTTATACGCATTTTATGATGATAAAGGAACAGTAGTAGCAGCTGGATTTACTTTCACCGAGCCTGAAGACATAGAAGCAAAACAAACCTCACCGTTTGAAATAATAATTGACGAACCTAATGCTGCTAGAAAAATTAAATCTGCATCATTAAACGTTGATAGCAGCCAGTATTCTTCTATGGTTGGGAATACACAAGTGCTGCTATTGTTGTTATTGATAGAGGTTGTTGTTGCTGCTGTGCCTCTTGTTGATGTAATTTCAATATGTTTGTCAAATCTTGGTAGGAGGATCTTGTAATATTTAGCAGCAGATGATCGATGATAGCAGTAATTACCATAAGAAGAGGTAACGCTATGAAGAAATTGAAAATGGCATGTAGGATTAAGGTAGAAGGAGAAAAACTAATGGTTAATTATATTGTATACGATAAGTGGTTGTGATTGGAAGAAGTAGTAGTAGACCATGCGAAATATGTCAAAACCCGTTTCTTGCTAACATAAGAGAAATTTCAAATCCTATATCGCTTGAGCTGCATGCTATACTATTGCAACTTTTTGTCTTGCAGTGAGTTAAAGATAGTCTCTTCTCAAATCATAAGAATTTAACTCAGTTAGTAGTCACAAAATACCTATACTCCCTTTTAGTAAGGCATACTTGCCCTTTGTGTTTCCTTTTATTAGGCCTGATTTGCTTGTGCAAAAGTAAATGCTCCAATCTGTTGCAGCAAATTCAATTGATCAACAACATCCCAGTGTTCTACAATTGTTTCATTCTCTATTCTATAGAGATCTGCAGATCTTATGTTCACTTGTTTATTGGTTGCTGGTCTTCCTTGAAATTCTCCTTTATGTGTCCCAGTAAAATTAAGGAATACCACTACAAGGTTATCTTCTGCAACTATGTGTTCTATATTTGCCTGGATGTCGGGAAACGCTGTAAAGAACGTGTTTAAGGATTGTTTGAATTCTTCACTTCCCTGTACTGCCAAATACTTTTCAGTGGCCGATAGGTTGTGCTTGTTGAAAACTTCTTCTACAAATGATTTAACAAGATCCTTATTTGTCGATAAAGACAATATGGTATACCATATATGTCTGCAGATAATTTATCTGTTACATACTACCCAAGGTTCATGTAGTTTTTTACATCAAGAAATTATTATGCACGTATATCTTTATATCATAGGAGAAAAATCTCTTCGTTATACTCTTTTAAGTGCTCTACGAACTTCATCATCAACTACAGTAGCATTTGTAAGTACTGTAGATTCATAGAATAACACTCTTTTGCTAAGGATAAAGCTTGCTTGTAACAATGAGCAATTTTATACGAAGAGATGAATCGTTCAGCTGCCTTATCTGTGTAGCAATATTTGAAGATACCCGAATCCTTACGGAGCCATAAAGATACAGAGACCACAGCAGCATCTATTCTAAACTACCATCTGTGGTGTGAGGTAGAAGTGAAAGCAATGCAACAGCGCCTACGTCACAGACAATCATCGTTGACTGGTTAATAATTGGTCTGGTGTTCTTGGCTTCCCGTCTTTGAAGACGGTCCTAGGCATATACATCATTGAAAAGGAAGCTGCGCTGATTAATACAGGTTCGAATCCTTTACCTATATCAGTCAAACTATATTCTACCCTAACTGGATACTCCGATACGATTCTCCTTCTAATAATTCCAAGCTGTTCGAGTTCGCGTAGACGTTCTGTAAGAACTTTGGGCGATATACCTTCTATATTTTCCATGAAGCGATTAAACTGTGTATTACCCCTCAGAATTTCCCTTATAATCAGAACTGTCCATCTTTTTCCAATAATTCTAAAAGTCGTTTCAATTGGGCATGACTTGAGCTCTGACATGTTATAGACTGTTTCTATAATGGAGCAGTTTTTTCTGTCTGTCATTCATTCTTTCACTCTATCTGTCTGGTAACTAACTATGTATCTGGTTACGTGAGACTTATAAACTATGCTTTTCATACTAGGTATGAAAATGAAAGCGTTCAGTGATTATTCAAAACAAATGCAATACAACAGGACGACCTCTCTCCTAATAGCTGCCCAAACATGGAGGCTATTTGGTATAGCATTTCTCTGGGGTATGACCCAAGGGCTCTTTGATCCGGCCATGGCAATACCCGACGGCGTCGGAGACATTTTAGTTGGAGTAACTGCAATCCCTTTCGCCATTTTTCTCTGGAAGGGTTATAGCTGGTCAAAGTACGCTCTTGTAGTTTGGAATGTATTGGGTATAGCAGATCTAGTCATGGCGGTCAGTCTCGGGTTTATTACGTCCCCTGATTTCGGCGTATCCACGATGACAACATTACCCTGGATCCTCATTCCTACCATCGCGGTTCCTGCTACACTAGCGTTGCATGTGATCACACTGTACCGTCTAAGAAACACAGAATCTCTCCCTCGACAATATAGATGACTGAGCAAAATAATAATCCAAAATCCCATCATATTTTTTCTTTGTCTTTCTGTTAATAGAAGGTAATAACCATGCTTTTCCATATGGGATGAA
>DASQWW010000117.1:0-6653 GCA_035640055.1 Nitrososphaeraceae archaeon
AAAAAAAGTGCTACCAATCTCTATCTGTATCAATTAGATCTCTGAGTTATCATATTCATTGTTGCTGTAGAATTTGAATTTAAAATGTGACATGGTCTGTTGTCTTCACAAACAGTCGTTTGGCAGGGCTGATCTGTCTCTCCATTGCATGATGTTGACATGGACATTGGTATATTTTAATAGAAAATCTGAGTTAACCAAGCTATACTCTTTGGTTAATTCTTGATATTACCTCCTGTTTTATCTTATTCATACTAATGAGGAGTAGCTATTTTGGATGGAGACATCGGTCCAATAATACAAGTTGCTCCTGTTTCACATACTATGTTTAGGAGATCAAGAAAATTATCGCATCGTGAGTGATCTTTGCATCGGTTCTTTTGAATAATATTTTGATGAATCTTCGTATCAATCCTATTATTCTTGACATTGTTGTCCTGTTCTGCTTTTGCCTGTTGTAACAAAGGAGCAAATAATGATGACAACACTAATAGCAGTCCTGTACCTAAGAATACTATCAATACTAGATTAGTGTGATTTAAAATAAAACTCATCAACTATTCTCACTCTTAATATGATATATTTAGAATACTTCACAGTTAATCGTAAGAAAACAATTGAGGAAGTTATTACTATATTTCATGTGAATATGGCCTGTTATAAAAAAGGTCGAAATTATTAAGTAGCTAATTGAGGAGAAGAATTCTTCAATATGTAACACAGTTGTACGAGAAGTTGTATCGAAGAAAGATATCATAAAAAGCTTTAAAAGCAAAACTAATGTCAATATAATTTAACATTGAATGCTTGTCTCACTACAAAAGAACGATAAAAAATTTAACATTACAGGTGATATTTTTAATTCCTACTACAGCTATAATCATGATCTTTTCTTTTGTTGAAACCGACTTTTTCAAAATAATAATAGTATATCATTGATAAAAAGTGAAAGCAGATGATAATAACGAACATAATATCACAATTATCTGCTGTGTTGCAGGGAGTTCCCATACGCATAATAATAAGTTTAAATAACAAAAAATTGAGGTAGTAAATTGCCGGTAAACGCTAATAATAATAATAATAAAAAGCTAACTAGCGAGGATGGAACTACCTGTGACTATTGTGGAAATCCAATTGAATCATGTATGTGTGTATGCCCTTTCTGTGGCGAAGTAGAGGATTGTGAATGTTGTCTTTTTGATGCTGCAACTGGCGGTGGATAAAAAATACAGATACATAGGCAGAGTCAACAGGGGCGCATCCCTGTGACTCTAAAGCAATAAAAAAGGGTAAGTCGAAGGTATTTTGTTAATGTCTCAGTCAAAAATTGTGAATTCTTTAACGTGGGTCATAGGTGGCGCACAGGGAAGTGGTGTTGATTCTGCTGCCAACATTTTCTCTAGAGCTTGTGCATGTGGTGGCTTACGTATCTTTGGAAAACGTGAATATTATTCCAATATTAAGGGTGAACACAGTTATTTCACGGTAAGAGTTTCGGAGAACCTGATTCGTTCTCATGTCGATGATATTGACATGCTAGTTTCTTTTGATGCTGAAACAATATTTCGACATGCAGATAAGATAACTAAAGGTGGTGGTATAATTTACGATTCAGATTTAGCTAATACAGCTATCCACGAAGTCCCTACTATTGACGATTATGCTTCTCAAAGAATTTGCCACTTTTTAGAAAAGAATGGCAAACCTTTGACTGTGCAGGGTATGCTCGATTATGCTCAGCAAAATAATGGAGCTGTACTTTACAAGATACCATATTTTAGGCTACTCAAAGAATTTTCAGAGAAGATAAATGATCCTGCTCTTAGCAAATTTACAAGAATGATAAATGTCATGGCCTTATCCGCATCGATGGCCATTTTGAATTTTGATTTAGAGATGCTAAAGAAGGCAATCAAGTATGTCTTTAGAGGAAAGCCTAAGGTTGCTGACAGTAATATTGGGGCAGCAAATTACACCTACAATTATATTAAATCAAAATTTGACTCATCACACTTTAGATTTAATCTGACATGTATTAGACCATCTTCTGATATAATTCTTGTACAGGGAAATCAATCCTCTGCATTGGGAAAGATTAGCGCAGGATGCCGGTTCCAGACATATTATCCCATAACCCCTGCAAGTGACGACAGTGAGTTTTTGGAATCTAATCAGATAGTACAACAGGCTGATAGCAAACATGGATCCATAGTGGTTGTCCAAACTGAAGATGAAATATCTGCTATCACGATGGCAATAGGTGGAGCTTTGACTGGTGTGCGTGCAGCGACTGCTACATCTGGACCAGGATTTTCCCTGATGGCAGAAGCACTCGGCTGGGCTGGGATGAATGAAGTTCCACTGGTGGTTTCATTGTATCAACGTACCGGTCCTTCTACAGGTCTCCCGACAAGGCACGAACAAAGTGATCTAATGTTTGCTATCAATGCCGGACATGGAGAGTTTCCGAGAATTGTCTTTGCGTCTGGAGATATTGAGGAAAGTTTCTATGATACTATAAAGGCCTTCAATTTTGCAGAAAAATATCAATTGCCAGTTATACACATGTTAGATAAAGCAATTGCGAACAGTGTTATGACATGTAAAAATTTTGATCAATATAGAATTAGTATAGAAAGGGGAAAGTTATTGGAAAGTATTGCGCCATCACCCGATGAAACTGGAACTGCAGGCCATTACCTCAGGTTCAAACTCAATGAAAATCCGATCTCACCACGCGTTACTCTCGGAACTGAAAATGGGATATTCTGGAATTCAGGAGACGAACATACTCAAGAGGGTCATATTACTGAAGATCCGGAGGTTAGGATTAAAATGATGGACAAGCGAATGGGTAAACTAGATGTTGCTTTAAAAGAAATATCGGATGAGGATAAGGCTATATCCTATGGCCAAGATGATCCAACAGGCAACAGCGGAGGCATAACAATAATAAGCTGGGGTTCTACTAAGGGAGCAATTCTTGATGCAGTCGATCGGCTGATAGCAGAAGGAAAAAAGATTAAGTTTATTCAAATTAGGTTGTTGCATCCATTTCCAGTTGAGCTAGTAGAAAAAATGCTGAAAAATACCAAAGTGTTGGTAGATATTGAAATGAACTATACATCCCAACTGGCATTGCTTATAAAACAGAATTTGAAGTGTGAGATTAACTATAAAATTGTTAAATATAACGGCAGGCCGATGTCTTCAAGTGAGATTTATAATGCGTTAATGAATATAATAATAAATGGAAAGGCTCCAAGGAGAATCATATTAGATCATGGCACTTAAACTAGCCGATTATAAAACAGACGTTCATAATGACTGGTGTCCTGGTTGTGGAGATTTTGGTATTTTAAATGCTATTCAAATGGCTTTGGCAGATATGCAAATTCCTAGACACAGAGCGGCTATATTCTCTGGAATAGGATGTTCAGGCAAAACACCACACTTTATCCATACCTATGGAATACATACATTGCATGGCAGGGTTTTACCATTTGCGCAGGGTGCAAAACTATCAAAACCAGAGTTGGAAATAGTGGCTGTGGGTGGAGATGGTGATGGTTTAGGAATCGGTGCCGGTCATTTTGTAAGCTCGGGCAGGAGGAATGTAGACTTAGTCTATATAATATTTAATAATGCAGTTTACGGATTAACTAAAGGCCAAGCCTCACCCACCTTAAAGTTGGGTATGAAGACAAAGTCACTTCCACAGCCAAACATGAACAATTCTGTTAATCCAATTGCTCTTGCTTTAGCCTCAGGGTTCACGTTCATCGCAAGAGGATATTCATATGATGTAAGGCATTTGAAAGATCTCATCATAAGGGCAATTAATCACAAAGGTCTGGCTTTTTTGGATGTATTGCAACCTTGTCCTACTTATAATGACATCAACACAAGGGAATGGTTTCAGGGTTTAGATAACATCAATCAAGAGACTGGCAAGAGTATGCCCAGAACATACAAGTTAGAAGAGACAGGATATGATGGTGTAGTACATGAGGAAGAGGAGTTAAATTATAAGATGGCACAAGTAATTGAAAGATCAAATGAATGGGGAGACAGAATTCCATTAGGTATATTTTATCAAAATGAGCACATTCCAACATATCAAGAAAGAATTATTGCTAAGATATCTAATTATCTAGAAAGTCCTCCAGCAAAACAAGCTATTTTTTCAGAAGAAGCTAATAGGAAACCTATAGCTAATATTAGTAGACTTTTAGACGATCTGAGGGTTGACAAATAAAATAAAATAAATATTATTATTTAAAAGAAGGTTATTGCAGCTAGCTAAATTTAAACGAATGTAACCCCTATATAGCCTATTAGGACTAGCTAGGTATTATCAACGTGGTATGTTATTTTAATATTTAAACAAAAGAAAAAAGATGTTGATTGGTTAGGAAATATTGGTTAATCCCACTTGCTCCACGCGGCCATCCATCTATATGTCCACGTATTAAGTTTAGCTCCTAACGCTGCCATAGGTACATTCAGTACTGCTCCCGCACCTGCACCCAATGCTACAGGGCTATTGTAGAACTTACCGACCTGGGGTTCGATTGGTGTCATATATGGGGGAAGCGTTGGTCTTGGATACTTGAACGCCATTTCTAGCGGATCTCTTATGAGCAGGAGGTTTACCATATTGAACATTGGGAGCGATAGACCTACTAATGTTCCACCAATAATTATTGCAGCATGTTTATTGCGCCTTGTAGCCCAATATGTAAGATCTAAGAGCATTGCAGAAGGTATCCACACTGGTGTTACAATAAAGTCATAGGGATATCCTAAGGCAAACCATGCACCCTTTGCAACCCATGTGTATATTGTCATAATGGTAGCATAATATGTCGCAGTTCCTGGTACTCCTGTAAAGAGCATATAGTATATAGCTCCTACAGTAAGCATAGTCGTCTGTGAAATGGAAAATATTACAAATGATGTCCATGCCCAGTCAGTATAAAAGATATAGTCTCCAGCATTAATTGTTAGCAGCGTACTATTGACAGCAACAACAACGATGAACAGATAATGCGTTGTACGTCTAAGCCAGACCATTGTAATGCTACTCTTCTAGGTTATATATAAAATTTTATTTTCTAAATTTTAACTGTTGCAATCTAGACTATATTCAATCGGGGCCTGAAGAAATTATATTCTATATAATATAGTACATATATTCTGTAATTATTCTATGAAATACCTCTCTCAAAGTAATTAGCTGCGTACGTAAGCTGGCAAGATGCAAATAAAATCCAAAAAATATATGTATGAAGATATTTTGTTGTTCTTAGGCACGAACTGGCTTTTCGCGTGTAATTTTTATGATAAAGAAGAAGCCTAATGCCTCTATTACTGTTAGAACGGACAATGCATAAATGCCACTTGGTAGTGGATATGCCCATGGATAGACTGTTACACCTACATAGATTCCGCCTGCAGTTGCCGCCCAACACAAAGCAAAGCCCAGGATATAGATACCAGTCATATTCTCAACTCTGCGGCCAATCATACGTTCTACGTCGTCTCGACTTTCACCAGCGCCGCCACCGCCGCCGCCTCTCCTTCCTCCTCCACCATATCCCTTTGGTAACGTCATTTGATATATACAGTCAAACATGCCTTTTTAAATTTTGCTGCTAGGACTTCTTCAAGAATGAGAAATTTCTTACTCTTATAACTATTAAGAAAGAAAAAGGAGGAAGATTCTCCGAAACCCAACTCAAAGGGATTTGTTTCTTACGGGATAGACCTGCTATACAACTTTCCTTCTAGTGCTAACTTGTACATTTCAGCTACATAGGGATTCTTTGCTGGTGTTTCTGCACCTAGTTCTACTAGACGTGCATATACTCTTACTACATATGCAAGAGCACCCATGAAAGCTACGACAACTCCCATGTTGAACATCCAGTGGTTAGGAACCGCAAATATCTCCTCTACAAACCAAAAGTGCCACAGTTCATTAACTCCAATTGTGAACATGGTTGCAAGATAGCCAAGAATGGTTAGCTTCAATCCAGTATTCATGGAGTTATTTGGACCTCTGAGGATTGGCACTCTTCTGTCATACATAGCCACAAATCCCCATCCTAATGGAAGGGCTACAAAGTGACTGTATAACCACCAGTGTGCTGGCGTAAATGCACTATCTCGAATAGATGTTTGATGCAGTGATCCGTCAACGAAGTTATCTACTTCTCCAGATGCTGCGATTGAACCCAGCATTATGACCATGATATAGATCTTCTTTAGTCGTTGGATTTCTACTTCTTTTGGTATCAGTGCTGGCATTTGTGCCATGTTAGTCAAGTAATCTTTGACAACGCTAGTATTTTAATCTGATGTTATAATTCTTACAATTTGGCATAAATAATTTCGATAGATGACATTATACCATTTTATTATTTATATTATATTTACTAGCTATTTATAAATTCAATATGGGTGATAATGTATATCTATACTGATAATCATAAGTGATAAACATTAACATATATTTTCAATTCATACCCAACATTGGGGCAAAATATATATCTTTGTTCCTTCTGCTATCAGCTAGAGAAGATATAACATGAAGAGCAAGACTCTCGTTGTAACAGCTCTTATGGCAGTAATGGTGCTCTCTACTA
>DASQWW010000118.1:0-3231 GCA_035640055.1 Nitrososphaeraceae archaeon
GCATCATTGACTATCTTTTGATAAAGGCTGCAAAAAATTAGAAAGAGACGAGAAGGATTATATTTATTTATTAGTATCGCCATTTTTTCTCTCTCTCCTACTCCTATTGTTACAAGAAAATATCTTCATTGATGATTAAAAAGTAGCGCTTATTATTTTCTTACCTGAAACCCTTCAGTATTATACTATTAGATCGTGCACAAGAATTAGATTACTGCTTTTTCTGCTGCTACTGCTACTAATCCTCTCTTTCTGCAGCTTGTTGATTTGTTCTTGATTATTCTTATTATTTTTCTTTAATGATAATGGTATTACTTAGCTTTTGTTTTAATTGTACAATGAATTGAGGGACTTGGTTTAACCCGCAGTAGAATTGTTATATACACCACCTGAGACTTACCGAAGAATTTTTGACTATAGCAAGGGTACTTAGGTCGGGTGGATTCATACTCTATCTTAATTTATCTAGAAGACAAACGAAAGTCAAGAAGTAAGTTGTTCTCAAAAATTAATAGTATTGATGAATGATAATGATATCAATTTTGGCATGCCTCCTTTTATGACTATTATTTCAGAGAATTAATAGATGAAGATTCACTTTTAATTTTTTGGAGGATATCAGTAATTGCTATCCTTATAGCCGATAAGCCTGTTCTAAATGGATATGCTCCATCCCCTTTGTCTGTAATTGGATTTACCCATTCATAGAAAGCATGTAAATGTGGATGACCTTCACAAGCAAGCTTGGAAAGTAAAATGTCACATTCTTCAGTTTGATTAAACCTGCTTCTTGCAAGCATTTCTATGCCTGTGGTCCAAGGCCAAAAAGTATGATTATGGTATTGGTATGGTTTCAGGACCCAAGGTCCAGTTTGCTTAAGCTCGCTTTCTGTTACAAGCGGCCACTTCTCCTTCCATGCTCTACTTCTGATAGCATCAAGTGTACTAATAGCTCGTTTGTGTAGAGATTGATTTATGAACTTTGGTTCTTGGCTTTGTTGTAGTTGATTTTTAACGCCCTGATGGTTACTACGATGATGATGATGAATTCCAAGGCTATCATTGACAGTATTCTGTGAAATTGCTATCAAATAAAACGATACATCTTGTGTAAGTACACTGTATGGCTTTTCTGTATGATGAGAATCTTGGATATCTATATAGCAACCGTCTTGTTCAGACCATAATTTTTGTTCTACACCATGTATTGTTTTATCAGCTAGATGCATCACTCTATCAGCCTCTCTTCTTCTTCCAAGTCTTAATAAAAGAGAATAAAGGTCATTTAAAGCAAGTAGCCAACAACCTTGGCTGTAAACTATTTTCCCTGCTCTAACTGCTGTGTCCATCCAGTCTTCATTATGATTTTGTTCTAAAAGACCATCGTCATCAATATCACGTCCTTTGAGATAGTTAATAGCTTTGAGTATGCGAGGAAGTACAAAGTCGGTGATTTTTGATGGATCTGTTATCCCAGTTTTTGACAGTTGAGCATAAATATAATCTGATGGGCGTTCAGAGACCATGGTTGATGACGATGATGGTGAACGTGATGACGGCATGGTTGAATTTTCAGAGGAAGAAGAAGCAGAAGATGAACCTTGTTCTTTCAATAAAGACCTAGCCAAAATCCAAGATGTTGTAGAAATTATCAATGCCGTCGAATCAATGTCTGGATTTTGTCCATATATCTCGGAGAAACCAGCTTGATAAATTGTAGTAGGAAGA
Organism: Nitrososphaeraceae archaeon; assembly: GCA_035640055.1. Lineage (GTDB taxonomy): Archaea > Thermoproteota > Nitrososphaeria > Nitrososphaerales > Nitrososphaeraceae > DASQWW01. The sequence continues at coordinate 1,729 of DASQWW010000118.1, forward strand.
GCTCCTTCAAATTCTTCTTGTTTATTTGCTCCCAATAACTCTGCTGAAAACTTCATCTCTGGAGATCCCCTGCCATAAACTAACTTTTCTTTGTTGGTAGATGATATTTGATGAGACCATATTTGGTAAATGTGCTGCATAACTCCATCAGTATTGCCAGAAAGGAACCAATCTTTGAGAATATATGCTGCATCTCTGCACCATATAGCTTGATATACTCCACCTGGATTTAGACCTTGAAGTGCATGTTCATTAGTTTTTTGTAAGAATGTGTTGGCGCTAGTCATAAAAGGCTTCCACAAATCTAAATAAAAAGATGAAGAATCCTTTTTAGACATAGTTTATTTAGAAGATTTTAGCACCTACTATAAATTTTTTACTAAGTTTTATTAGTGATGTTAACGATATAGATATGGGCTATCAAAATTGTCTGAAGAAAATGCATTATTTGAGTACGACAGTATTACTTGCAAGCTATGTAAAATACAGTTTGAAAGCTTAGGTGACATGCAGCGTCATATGTTAATAGAGCATATACAAAAAGGAGATATTCCTTCGGAAACGAAAGAAGAAGAACAAAAATAGTTATTATTATTATTATTATTAGAATCAGCGGCAGCTCTAATATGAATTAATGACTTTTAATACAAATAATGGCTACAGCTATTATAGTTCTATTTGTATGAAATTATGTAAACGGATTCTCTCTTCAAAATCTTGTCTCGGCGAGAACCTAGAAAACGTAACTCTCGCTGGCTTCTCAATTGGAGGGCAATCTGTATCCCCGCTATATGTGTCGTCATCGCGGCGCTCGTGTTGCCGAACTTGCTCTGCTAGGAGCATCTGCATTATGCTTTACTAAACGATCAGATTTTCCCTATGAGATTGACAAGAGTGCAGTTGACGAACTTATCTATCAAACGTATAAAAACCGACATGTATAGCAAGAATTTTAGTCAGATCTTCTTTTCAGCTCCTAACAAGCTTAGTTGTGAATTCAAGATATGGAACCTAAGTCTAGTTCTTGCAGCGTCAGCATATCTGACCATAGTGTGCAATTGAACTCCGAGAAGCTGATCTGCGTCAAGATATGGCTAGTATTCAGATCTCTACGCTGATTCTCCACAGTTTTGAGGATCACATCTGTCTACTCGACCTTGCTAAAGAATACCTGAAGGGATTAATGATTCTCGACTTGTTCAAGAAAGTGGGTCATAGATTCGTTATTAAGAGCGTGAAAGAGTCAACTCGGAATTTGTTCGCTTTATTAGATGGAGGTACAAAAGAAAATTGAGCTATTATTCATGAAAAGCTGTATTCTCATGAGAACAATATACAGTAAATTTTTTGAAGCTTTCCTGTTTGTTATTTGTCTGCTCAATTAATAAATATTTGATGATTTAATTCTGTTGGCCAAATAAATAGCCAACCTTTGTTATAGTTGTTGTTAGAGACGGTTTTCTGAAGTATGATTTGACATGACTTATATCTAGTAATACAACA
>DASQWW010000119.1:0-4521 GCA_035640055.1 Nitrososphaeraceae archaeon
GCATCCTCAAGCTCTATCTTTATCTTCTTCTTACCTAAGCTCAATCTTGGTTGTTTTTACCTATTAGCAAGAATGATAACATCTTAATACTTAACACAGTTACTGATGGTCTTGATAACAATGAGCTTAGCTTTTGTTAACTGAACACAGAATTCAACATGGGTCGAAAATTATGCTTTAATCCTTGGTAGAAATATTATTATAGAAATATCCACAGCATTTTTATTACAAAACCTTCAAAAATTGTGATTGACATAGACTCGCTTTCTCCAATGTATTCACTTAAATAACTCTTAAACTTAGAATGTGTGTCTAATAGAATATAAATGACACTACTATCTTCCTCAGCACTCAAACATCAAAATAAAAGTAATATTGAAGGCATAATTAGCGACAACTCTCTTACGTTTGCAGAAAAAGTCATAAGCATAAAGGGTCTTCAGCTTAATGACGGCGAGGATAAAAAATCGAGGCAACTAATGGCAGGCGATATTGCTGTTGTAGCCGTGGATCTTTCTATGGCTCAGGATAGTACAGGTCCTTTGGCTATACGTTCATTAAATGAAATGAAACTTGATAAAATCAACAACCCCCAGAGAGTTTTGCTAGTGATAGATCATACATTCCCTGCGGCAGATGAAAAGGTTGCAAATTTGCATGTATTGATGAGAGAGTTTGCTTTAAAGCATAATTGTATGCTAGTCGAAGGTTCGATATCACATCAACATATTCTTGAATACCTTGCTTCTCCGGGTATGGTAATAGTTGGCGCAGATTCCCATACTTGTCAAGCTGGATGCATAGGTGCCTTTGCTACTGGAATTGGGAGTACTGAAATGGCAGCAGTTTGGGCCACAGGTCATATCTGGTTGCGAGTCCCTGAAACAACAAAAATCATTTTATCCGGAACTTTTAGTAAGGGTGCATTTTCTAGGGACTTGATTCTTGACTACATTGGAAAGGTCGGTGAAGACGGAGCTAATTATAAGGCACTAGAATGGACATTTTCAAATGCAAATAACGATATCAGAAAGCATTTTAGTATGGATTCTAGAGCATGTATAAGTAATGCCTCAATGGAATGCGGAGCAAAAATTTCCGTCTTTCCAGTAGATGATATTACTATGAATTATCTAAATCAAAATCCCAGAACGATCGAATCTGAGTATCTTAACATTCACACTGGTAGTCGGGCTCATTATGCAGATGAGTACGAGATAGAATGCAATAAAGTAGAACCAATGGTAGCTGGACCAGACCATCCCGATGCGGTACATTCAATTGAAGAAATGAACGGAATAGAAATCGATCAAGCATTCATAGGGTCATCTACAAATGGAAGAATAGAAGACCTTGAGATAACGGCCCGAATTTTGAAAAATAGAAAAATACATAATGGCACTAGATGTGTGGTCACACCGGCATCTACCAAAGTCTATGAAGAGGCAATCAGAAGGGGATATGTAGAAATTTACCTTAATGCAGGTGCAGTCTTTACTAATGCTACCTGTGGAGCATGTGTCGGAACTCATCTAGGCGCCCTTGGTGAAAATGAGATCTGTGTATCATCGTCTTCAAGAAATTTTATCGGAAGGATGGGAGCACTTTCATCAAAAGTATACCTTGCATCTCCTGCTACTGTAGCGGCCTCTGCAATAGAAGGAAAGATATCCGATCCAAGGAGGTATCTATAATCATGAGTGATCCTACATCGCGACTATCTTCTGCAGCTATTCTAAAAGGAAAAGCATGGGTATTTGGAGATGATATCAATACAGATATAATTATACCATTCAGATTCAAAAGCAGGACCAACGATCCATATGAGATGGCAAAGTATGCAATGTATGGGATCGATCCAGATTTTCCAAAGAAAATATCTAAGGGCGACTTTATAGTTGCAGGTAAAAATTTTGGGGGAGGATCCAGTAGGGAACAGGCGCCAGTGGCATTAAAATACGCAGGAATCTCTGCTGTTGTTGCTGAAAGTTTTGCTCGCATTTTCTATAGAAATGCATTTACTATTGGTCTACCAGCGCTCGAAATAGAGGAAACAAAAGGAAAGTTTGTTCAAGGAGATGAGCTCAAAGTCGATATCGGAAGCTTTAAAGTACAAAACATTAGAACAAATGAGATTTTTTGCGCTCGAAATGTTCCGGACTTTATGCGACGTATGTTAATGGATGGAGGCCTTGTTGAGTATTATAAGAAAAACAAACAATTTCCTTGGATGCAATTTGAAATATCTATCAAGTGAGCATAAAAGAGATATTATCCTTAGTTTAATGAAATGACATGAAATATTCTCCCTTGAGAGGAGAGTATTATAGAAGATGGGTAAACATTTAAGAACAATGATTGATGGTCTTTTTAGATAAAGTAAAATGGAAACTGTTACTACTTCTACTTCTTCTTCTTCTCTAGTACGCGTCAAATGGAACACCTTGGAGCACAATGGAGTAGCGTTTCCACCAGAATATCAACCAAGAGGAATAAGCATTGTTATTCATAACGAAAAATTAATGCTTAATCGTGATCAGGAGGAATTAGTGCATGCATGGGCAAAGAAAAAGGATACACATTATATTCATGATCCTATTTTCCAAGAAAACTTTTTAGCTGATTTTAAAAAGTTGTTGCCCGAAAAATTCAAGAAAGTGGATAGCATACAAGATATTGATTTTTCAGAAGCTTTCAGACTTATAGACCAAGAAAAGAAAATAAGAGATGAAGAAATACAAAAAATCCGTTCTCTAGCACGTGAAGAGAAAAAGAGAATATCTTTAAAGAAAAGGGTTGAGCGAGAAAAGCTGAAAGCTACATATGGAAAGGCTATTGTTGACGGTGTAGAGGTAGATATTGCAAATTGGTTAGTCGAACCTCCAGGACTTTTTATGGGAAGAGGTCAACATCCATTACGTGGCAAATGGAAGCCACGTGTAATACCTCAAGATGTTACTCTTAACCTAGGAGAAAATGCTCCTGTTCCAGAAGGCACATGGCAAAAAATAGTACATGACCACTCTTCGACATGGCTTGCCACATGGATGGAGAAATTAACTGGCAAAAGAAAATACGTATGGCTTCATGATTCGGCCACAATTAGGCAGAGTAATGACAAAGAAAAATACGATAAGGCAAAGAAACTTGAAAAGCAAATACGTAAGGTTCAAAAAGAAATCATCAATAGAATGCTCAATTCTCAGAATATCAACCAGAAAAAGATCGCGACTGTTTGTTATCTAATATTCAAACTTGCAATGAGGGTAGGCGATGAAAAAGATCCTGAAGAGGCAGATACCGCTGGAGCCTCAACACTGCGAGTCGAACATATTAAATTTCCACAGCAGGATAGTAAAACGTTTATAGAATTTAACTTCTTGGGCAAAGACAGCGTACCATGGCAAAAGACTCTCGAAGTTAATTCTAAAGACACTAGAAGCCTTTATGAAAATCTCCTATTTTTTATGAAAGGCAAACAAATAGGTTCTCAGATATTTGATGGCATTACATCTGAGAAGGTAAATACATTTCTGCGGAGTATTGATCCAAAAAATGTCCCAGGATTGACTGCCAAAGTATTTAGAACTTATATTGCTACAAAAACAGTAAAGGAAGCTCTTTTAAATCCACCGATATCAGTATATAGAAATTCATCGGAGATAGAGAAAATCTATGTTGCGAAAATGGCAAACTTGAGGGCCGCTATGACATGTAACCACAAAAAAGGAGTGGATCCAAAAAATCCTGCAAGCAAGAGAACTTTGGAAAAGTTTGAAACATCTATTAAAAAGAAGCAGGAAGCCATTGAAAGCTTAAATTCTCAACTGGAGGCAAAAAATTGGAGGACTAAGCTTCAAAAGAAGAGATTAGAAGAGAAATTAGACAAATTAAATATACAACTCAAATTACAGAAAGAAACACGCGATTATAACCTTGGTACGACCTTAAAAAATTACATAGATCCCAGAGTTATGGCTGCCTGGCTACGATATATTGATCTTGACCCAAAAAAAGTATATACGAGCACATTGCAGCGGAAGTTCAAGTGGATAGAGGGATATAGTGAAAGAGAATTAAAGGAATTCTATTATCCAGCTGTGAGAGAAAATCAAGACGAGGGAATAAAAGTTGTTGAAGAAGAGAGTAGCAAATAATAATAGTAAGGCATTAAACAAAATTTTTATAACTTATTTGTAATATACATAGAAAATACAGAAGATCAAATATAAATAAAACATAATAGCCTTTAATTGTAAAAGACTTGACCTTCGTTCCAGATAATATTACCTCATTACTATCATCCTCAATCGAGGTTATTCTAAATACGAATGTAATTATACTTGAAGGTGATAAGTTTGTGGATGAAGCTATCAAGCTCATGAAGGATAGGAACGCTCGTAGCGTTCTTGTTTCATATCATGGAGAAGTTATAGGTATAGTAAGCAAAACTGATATCCTGTTCAAGGTAATGTCTCAGGGTAGAAATCCGTCAAGAGTCAAGCTCCGTGAAATTATGAC
>DASQWW010000120.1:0-12187 GCA_035640055.1 Nitrososphaeraceae archaeon
AGATGAAAGGAAGATCCATCACAATTAACAATGTTAATTTATACCTATATGTTACTTCTCATCAACGTATACTCTCAATATGGGATATGAAAATGCTCTTTTTGTTGCTATAATTATTGGTTTAATCTTGTTTGGATCAAACAAAATACCAGAGATCGCTAGGCCGATAGGTAAAGCTCAATACGAGTTTGAAAAAGCTAAATCTCAAACTATGTTAGGTGATGATAATCGTATCGAACCTGCTCTGAAAAAAAAGAAGAAAATAATAAGCATTAGTAGCAGTAAAGACGGGCCTAAACTAAACTACTGAAAATACCACAATATGTCTTCTTCTTTATCTAGAGAATTGTTAGCTTAGACAGATGATATACTGCTCTAAATAATCAGTATCCATGCTGAATTTATAGTTAAATATTCTTTTAAATTTCTGCTAAATTAACTGAGTAAATCGACTTAATAAATTAACATAGTAAAGCGAGTAATGTTTTATTAAATTTTTAGATCTTGTAAATGGTAAAAAAGATTACATGCAAAAAAAATACAATGACAATAGGTGTCATTGTAGTTGTGGTAGCGGCTCTTAGACCAACAGCTATTATTGCAAAATCGGCATTAGCTAATAAACCTGTCAAACTATTATCCCTGCAAAAAATAAGATGACAAAGAAGAGGAGGAAAATTTCCCGGGACGTGTATTCTTTTCATGAAGGAGAGGACATCAGTAAAAAATCAGCTTAGAAGCTGCAGAAATCAGTTCTTTTTAAAAGACTAGCTGTATTGGCTATAGAATTTAGATAGCCTTGCTTTACGTTTTGTTAATTTACCTTTTGCCTGTAACATGATAATGGCTTTACGCATGTTCTGCTGCCTACAATAATAATAATAATAATAATTTCTTTTTACAAACTTTATCTGATGTATGCTATAATTATTATTTTTTATCAAACAAACCAAATGAGTGTAATTCAATAAACCTATTCAGATCCTTTGACCTGCTTCTAAGAGTGACTTCTGTTACACCAGCTGCTTCTGCAACGTCTTTTTGGGTCTTCTTGTTCTCACCATTCATTACACATGCGACATACAATGCTGCTGCTGCTAGGCCCATCGGATCCTTGCCAGCAGAAATCTTGCCTTCTTCAGCTTTCTTTAGGATTTCAAGTGCCTTACGCTTTGTCCTTTCAGAAAGTCCAGCCTTACTTGCAATTCTTGCAACACATTTTACTGGGTCTACTACTGGCATTTTAAGATCAAGCTCTCTAATTAATAGTCTATAGCATCGTGCAACATCCTTTTTCTTAATATTACTTGCATTGGCAATGTCTTTCAGCGTTCTTGGTGTTTCAGTGTCCCGACAGGCAGCATAAAGTGCAGCGGCTACTAAAGCAGAGATTGATCGTCCTCTTACTAGTCCTTTTTCGAGAGCTTTTCTATATACATAAGCGGCCTTTTCGATTACGGCATCGCCTACTGCAAGTTTGTCTTTTAACCTATCTAATTCACTAAAGGCTTGTCTAAAGTTACGATCAACTGGTTCATGGACCTGGCTTCTACTATCCCAAGTTCTTAGCCTTTCAATTGTACTTTTCATAGATGCGGATAACGGTTTTCCAGAGGCATCTTTGTCGACAGGACCAATAATAGTCGCAAGACCCATATCATGCATAGCAAGTGAGGTAGGGATGCCTGCCCGACTTCTATCCTCATGCTCTTCTTTAGAGAAGGCTCGCCATTCGGGTCCCATTTCTTCTATTCTTTCGGTAACTACAAACCCACAGTTACCGCAAAACATCTCTCCACTAGAGTTGTCGGTGACCATTGGACCCTTTCCACAGCGAGGACACCTGTCATTGAATATTGAGATATCTTTTACCAATTTTTTTCACCAAAAATATTTGACGGCACGCTATCTCCTATAAATGCTTTATTTTATTGTATATAAACATTATCGTTAGTGGCTTTTGTAAGTAGAAATTTTAACAAATTTTTGATATTTATAACTATTATAACATAATATATTTGTAATTTTACACAATATTATAAGGTTTCTATAAAAAGAACGTTACTCATATAACATGCTACTAGTGTACTGGTTGTAATTTCATCTCATGTACATCTAAATATGAATAAGAATAACGTTTGATTGTGAAAGATATTCGAAGTGATAGTAGAGTGACTTTAAACTCCATATTAAATCAATCTTCTTCTTGCATAGGGAGTTCAGATATTTTAAAAGAAATAAAATCTGGGAGGTTTAAAATTGCAATTTACGGTTTAGGTTATGTTGGAGCTTCTATAGCATCGGTATGGCTTAGAGCAGGAGCACATATAATAGCAGTTGATAAATCACTAGACGTATTAGAAAATGCACGCAGAGGAAGAACTCATGTTCCAGAGCCTGGTGTAAATGAGGCCTTTACAAAAGGTTTAGCAGAGAAACGTTTTGAAGTATATAAGGACCCAGTTAAAGCATCACACGATTCATATTTTAAAATGATTTGTGTGCCTGTATCAATAGCTAACGAGTCTACTGATTTGACGGCACTCAAAGAGGTTGCAGCTGCTGTTGGTAAAGGACTGAAAAAAGGTGATGTTATTACTCTTAACTCTAGTGTCCCACCTGGAACAACAGAAGATATTGTAATCCCAATTCTTGAGAAAATAAGTGGATTTAAGGTTGAAACAGACTTTTACATGATATATAGTCCTGAAAGAATCTATGAAGGCAGGGCAATAGAAGACATAGAGGAAAGATATCCAGCCATAGTCTCTGGTGCAGGTCATAAAAGTGTAGAAGTCGGTGTTAGGCTTTATTCTTTAGTATTTAAGAAAGGTGTAATAGCAATGAGCAATATTAAAACTGCGGAAACTGAGAAGCTGTTAGAGGGAGTATATCGTGATGTGAATATTGCCCTTGCAAACGAAGTTGCAAAATTCTGTGAAAAATTAGGGGTTGACTTTTGGGAAGTGCGGGAAGCATCAAATTCCCAGCCATTTTGCCAAATTCATAAGCCAGGTATAGGAGTTGGTGGTGCTTGTATACCTGTATATCCTCAGTTTATTCTTCAAACCGCTGCTAAGATGAAAATTAATTGCAATATTACTAGATTAAGTAGAACAGTTAACGATTCAATGCCTGCTTACTCTGTGAAGCAAGCAATAAAATTGCTAAATGGAAAAAAAAATATTGCAGGGTCTATTGTAACTTTGCTTGGCCTAGCCTTTAGAGGTGGAGTTTCAGATACACGTTTTTCCCCTACTTACAAAGTTATTGAAGAACTTCAGAAATTGAAAGTAAAGGAAATTCGCATTCATGATCCTTTGGCAAGAAGTGAATCTCTATCATCAAAAGTAGGAGAAAATGTTACTCTAACTTCACATCTAAATGAAGCTGTAAAAGGAACAAACTTGATTATGCTTATTGCTGATCACCCTGAATATCGCAGTTTAACAGCTGACAAACTAGAAAAAGCTCCAGTTTATGACGGTCGTGGAATGCTCAATAGATCAAAATTCGATTCCACTAAATTTGATACAATTGGCGTAGGATATAAGAAAAGAAAAAAATAAAAACTTTGTAAATTATCATGTAAAGATTACATGTTAAATTTAATATGGCTAGAAAGTAGCTTAGTTCATATCCTGATATGACTAATAATAATATCGACGTCAAGAGCAGTGATCTCTTGCTGACTGTTTCTTGGAAAGATAGTTCAGTCATGATGATTGACCAGACTAAATTACCAAATAAACTCATGTATGTTAAGTGTAAAGATTATAAACAGGTTGCAAATGCAATAAAAAATTTAACGATAAGAGGCGCTCCTGCAATTGGCGTTGCAGCTGGTCTAGGGCTTGCACTTGCGGCAATGCAAAGCAAGGCACGAACTCCTAGTGAATTAATAGTTGATCTTGAAATAGCCTTCAGAGTTCTACGAGCCACACGCCCTACTGCGGTCAATCTTTTCTGGGCGCTGGAGCGTATAATGAGCAAGGCAAGAGAAGGAGGAAAAAGCGTTATGGAAGTGAAAAAGACGATTCTTAGTGAAGCTCTGAAAATGAGTAAGGAAGATATTGAAGTTAACAAGAAAATCGGTGCAAATGGTGCTAAATTATTTAATGATGGCGATGTAATTCTGACCCACTGTAATGCTGGTTCGTTAGCAACAGTTGCATACGGTACAGCTTTAGGAGTAATACGAGCAGCCAAGGAAACCGGTAAACATGTAAGCGTTATAGCAACTGAAACACGCCCAGTAATGCAAGGCTCTAGATTAACAGCATTTGAACTGCAATATGATGGCATAGATGTAAGTTTGATTCCAGATACTGCAGTAGGACATATTATCTCCAAGGGAATAATAGATCGTGTTGTTGTAGGTGCAGATAGAGTTTTACGAACTGGTCATGTTTTCAATAAAATTGGAACTTATCAGGTCGCTATTATAGCAAATCGACACAATGTCCCCTTCTATGTGGCTGCTCCGCTTTCTACATTTGATTTTGAAAACAATACTGAAGATATTGTAATTGAAGAACGTTCAATAGACGAAGTTGTAAGGGTGGGAAGAAAGAGAATTGCACCAAAAGGCATCCGAGTCTTTAATCCTGCATTCGATGTGACTCCTCCAGAATTAATTACTGGTGGAATCATTACAGAAAAAGGTGTGCTTAAACCTCCATTTGAGGAAAATGTCAAACGTATAAGATAGACCTTGGAACAGACAAAGTTTTTATCATGTTGTTGACGTTAGTATCGTTGAATATAAATGTCCGCACAAAAGGTTACTACGGACCAAGTTTATTCTGCACTAAGAAAGTGCATGGATCCAGAGATTCCAGTCAATGTAGTAGATCTTGGACTCGTATATGGTGTTAATGTTAATCCCGAAAACAATGTTGATATTAAAATGACTATGACTACACGAGGCTGCCCGCTTCATGATACTCTTGTTAGCGACGTAAGAAGGCATGTCAGTAAGATTAACGGAGTTAGTAATGTCAACGTAGAGATTGTCTGGGATCCTCCCTGGAGCATTGACAAAATGGATCCAGGTATACGAGAAAAAATGGGATTTGGTAAACCTCAACTTAGGTTCCAAATAGACTATGAAAAATACCGACCTGTAAAGAAAGGTCAATTCGTCAAACAGGAGGATGGTTCATTGATTCTCATGAATGAGAAGGAAAAGGCATTTATGGTAAATGACTCAATTGTAGATTTCTGGTATTCCTGTGATGGAACAAAGACAATGAATCAACTAACAGACCAATTTTCTTCCAAGCTAGGAATGCCAAGACAACAGATTGAACAAGAAGTAGTTCAACTGATTCAGCAATTAATTGATGGTGAATTGATCAGCACTACTTAATGCAGCTAATTTCTCTTCTAATAAAATTGTTCTCATTATTATTGTTGTCATATTATACATAAGAATGAGAAAATATGTCTATTATATTAAAATCTTCAAAGAATGTTGTTGTGGAGCTAGGTATGGGTGACGGTCGCCTTCTAGAAAAACTCGCAAGGAGCAACCCTAATTTTACCTATATTGGGATTGAGCTTGATAAACAACAATATGAAGATGCCAAATCACGAATTAACCTCAAAAATGTCATCCTATTGTATGGATCCTTCGAAGATCTTGTCCCTATTTTTCCAGATAATTCGCTTGATCGTGTTATTTCAATATTGCCTGATCCCAGTTTTATCGATCAAATTAAACAGCAAAAATGGCAGCCATTCTACAGAGTTGTTTATTCAAAATTAAAAAAATATGGTTCATTCTACATTGCTACCGAAATAACAGATGATCTGTTACTGCCAATATCAGATGAGATATATAATAAATGGGTTAAATGGCTTACAATAACTTTTCAATCGATAGGGTTTGAACTAACATATAAGAAAGAAGATATTCCAACGGGATATTCAACAAGGTGCATAGATCGGTTCAGACATGATTCTCAGCGTATAAGAATAGTTACTTTAAATTTCATAAAAAAATAATTGCACAATGCTCGAATTGGTCATAAAAATATCTACTAAACAAAGCTTATATTGTTATCAAACTCTATCCATTCTTTGAAAGAGCAGTTTGTAAAAATGGCCGGAGCTCTGATACCTTAATCCTTTTCTGTTGCATTGTATCTCTATATCTAATAGTAACAGTATCATCTTTAAGCGTCATTTTATCTATTGTTACTGCTAAGGGTACTCCGATTTCTTCTAGTCTTCTGTACCTCCTTCCTATTGAGCCAGATTCGTCATAGAAAGTATCAAATTCTCTTTTAAGCTCAGAATAAATTTTGTGTGCTTTCTCACCTAATCCTTCTTTTGTCATCAGAGGAAGCACCCCGACTAGTATTGGAGCAAGATATGGCTTGAGTTTTAGTATAATTCTGTCATCGTGTTCATTATCCTCAAAGTAGGAGTGTTCTAAAATTGCATAAATGCTCCTGTCAATTCCCATTGAAAGCTCAAATACGTGTGGTAATACCTTAATCTGATCAGAAGGATCCATTATTTCTAGATTCTTCTTACTTACAGCAGCATGTCCTTTAAGATCATAGTCTGATCGATAGTTGCATGCCACAAGTTCCAACCAGCCCATAGTCGTCTCAACTTCATAGTCAAATGCAATTGAAGCATAGAATGCTTTTTCCTGGTTAGATAGTTGTCTAAAACGGGTTCGATTCATATCAATCCCAGTTTTTGCGTAAAATTCATGTAAAAGGACCAGATAATATGCAACTAAATTATTTGGCAATAAGCCTTTTCTGATACCCTCATCTGCTGTCACTTCTGTAATTGACGTCCCATCAAAAAGCTTCAAAACAGTATCTTTAACTTCTTTGAACCTTGGTAAATCATTCAGCTTGTTGGGATTACAAAATACTTCGATCTCTGCTTGATAAAATTCTCTCAATCTCAAAAGGCTCTGTCTTGGGGCTATTTCGTTTCTGAAACTTTTACCAACTTGAGCAATTCCTAATGGCAGTTTACCTCTCATAGTTTTAAAAACTCGAGCAAAATCAACAAATATCGTCTGACAGGTTTCAGGTCTAAGATATGCTTCTTCTTCAGTAGGACCTATTCCTACCTTGAACATCATGTTAAACCGACTAACAGGACCAAATTCTCCATTGCAATTTGGACATCTCAACTGGCGTTCCTTAATAATTGCATCTATCTCCTGATCAGATTTTCTTTCTGGTATAATCTCGCCTGTCTTTTCTGTGATATATCTATCAGGTCTAAAGATAGAATTACATTTAGTACATTTAATAATCGGGTCCTCAAAGTTTCCGATATGTCCGGAAGCAATAAAAACACTCTTGCTCATAATTTGGGAACCATCAATTTCTATCATATCGTCACGCCTAACAATTTCCTTTCTCCACAGATCAATGAATTTATTTTTTAAACCGGTACCTATTGGGCCGTATTCCCAGAAACCGGCCGGAGCATCGCCATAAATTTCACAACTTGGAAAATAAAAACCTCTTTTAAGTGCAAGATTCATTATCTCTTCGTAGTTGCTGTTCATCATCTTCTAGAGCATCCTCATCATATACAGGCTTTAAATTTATTGTTGATATACATTTTTCTGTGAAGGGTACCGAGTTATCATTATGATTGTACTCTTCTCGAATTTTATCTCTTCATAGTTGTGACACAGCAACTCCAGTCTTAAAATTCCTCCTTAGTATTTGAAAAAGGATTGTAGTAAAAATCTCCAAAGTATTATTATCAATGAGATGAAAATGGTTATATATTTACAATTTAAAGGTATAATTTAAAGGTAAAATCACCATATGATATCTTATTAATGTTTAGCAAGTAAAGATATCTCACTCCTATAACTCTCCTGAATTTTACATCCGTATTTTTATCCTAGTATATATATTTAGTTTCAATATTGTCTATTATAAAACTTGGAACAGGAGATCTAGCGAAGTATCCATTTCTCAATGAAGCATCAGATTACATACGTGAAACTCACTTTGATTTTGAAGAATTTAATCGTCCTGAGATGAAGCATATTATTGATAGAGCAGCCGAGAGGATAGAGAAAGAAGTAACCAACGGATCATTAGATGGAAAGTTGGATAAATACGAAGTGGAAATAATTACCTTCCTTGTCACGCTTATAATAGCAAAATCCGTCGGAATGGAACCAATTCTAAGGAAGCATTCTCTGTTTGAGGCAATTAGAGCAGAGAATTTCTTGACTGAAGATCTAAAAAAAGAAAAAAGTGAGCAAAAGAAACGTCTCTTACTATTCAAGATTTTTGAAGAATTATTCAAAGTGAAAGTTGACATAGACTCTTATGATAGTCGATTATTCAAAGTGAAAGTTATTGACTATCTTATGCGAACATCACACTTTCATGAACAGGAATGGAAATTAATCAATAGAGTAGTGCATAAGGGTCATGTATATCTTGACGCTGACGAAACGGTAAGGCTAATTAGAAGTGAGCTGAGTAATTTGATTTACAATAGGATCAAGGCTATGGCCTTACCAATCTTGCCTGCAGCAGTTAAAGCAAAGGTGGAGGAATTGAGGACTAAATTTACCCCTTATCATGTGTATAATATACACCAGGTAGAACATTATCCTCCATGTATCAAGCATGCAATAGAAGAAATTAACAAGGGAGAAAACCTTCCACATTCTGCAAGACTGATGCTTGCAACATATATGTTGGCAATTGGAAAAAGTATAGAGGAGATTGTAGTACTATTCCGGAATGCGCCTGATTATAGTGAAAAGATTACAAGGTATCAGATAGAGCATCTTGCTGGCACTAGAGGCAGTCATACAAAATATTCAGTTCCTTCTTGCGAGAAGCTTAAAATTGAAAATCTTTGCTTTGCAACACATGAGTGTAATGGTATAACAAATCCTGTTCAATTTGGACGAAATTTGAGGAAGAAATATAATAATAATGATTAGCAATAAATCTGTAAATAAAAATACAGAGCTACTTAGAAGTGCATTCAAAGAATATTATTTCAGGTATAGCAAAAATATTCAAATTCCAACACGTATACATGAACGTGAATTTGGATATATGAAATTTGGATCAGGAATGGTCAGACATCTTGCGTTTAGAAATGTTGGTGAACTTTTAGCCACTTTGATTAAGGAAGTTCCCTCAGACGTTTATTGCTCAAATGCATATTACAGATTTCCAACGCATGCTCTACAGGAAAAACAATGGTTAGGAGCAGACCTTATTTTTGACGTTGATGTTAAGGATTTGCATCTGCCATGTGATCCAACACATTCATACTTTTTTTGTGCAAATTGCAGAAACGTGTCAGAAAGCGAGTCTAAATTATGTCCATCATGTAATAATGCTACGATTCTACATCAGATAAGCATACCTTGCAGAAAGTGTAACGTTGCATTAAAGAGGGAAATAAAACATCTAATCGATCTATTAACAGATGATCTTGGTGTTGAAGAAAAGTCTATCGAATCCTATTTTTCAGGCAACAACGGCTTTCACCTTCATATTTTAGATAAGACATTTCACTCTCTGGATTCACAAGCTAGATCAGATATTGTAAATTATATAATTGGCAGGGGTATCATAACAGAAAGCATTGGTGTACGAAAACTACCTGGTAATGGTTTCTTAATTAAATTTCCAAGAAGTGGGCTTTCATACGGCTGGCGTAGAAGAGTGGCCAATAAATTAGGAATTGATCAATCCTCAAAATCTAAATTAAGCAGTATAGTCCAACAGGAAGAAGGATATTATGGATTTAAGGAAAAACTTGTTAAAATGACCAAAGAAATGGGAGTCAGAATTGATCCTGTGGTGACAACTGATATTCATCGAGTTTTTAGAATGTCCGGTACATTAAATAGCAAGAGCGGATTTATCAAGATGAAATGTACTGATTTAGAATCATTTGATCCGTCAATTGATGCATGTCTTTTAGGAGATAAGGAAGTTCCAGTAGAGACAAAGGCATCAATAAAACTGAAATTAAAGCATCAATCATTTAATATAAAGAAAAAAATCATGACAAGATTACCACTCTATGCAGCAGTATATCTGATATGTAAAGGGCTTGCAGATGCAGTTTAAAATATATGAGTAAATAACCCGAACCTAAGTTGAATGTTCTAATCTTCTGAAGAAAGGTTTGGTTACTATATAAAATAAATATCAGGCCTGGCGATTATATAATTTGTTACCTTTAAAAGCTCAGACACTATAGAAAACTATACTCCAACATGCCGATGGCAAGAGAGTATATAGATCGGTTATTGTTGTTATAAGTAATTTACGTCAACATTTGGCTTTTATTATTGTATTACCACGATATATACACATATATATTCAATTAATGCCGCTACCATATTGTGTCTATCAAAGTCAGGATCATAACGTAGACTTTTTACAGCTAAAAATGCAACTCCATATTATTATAATCGTTTAATTGTGATCATCTATTCTTACCATCAATATAAAAGCAAGGTATGATATATGTAATAACTGCTTTATTGGATAATGTTAGGTACATAGTATATGGATCAGGGTGAACCGGGTGTAGATTATAATGATACTAACCTAAACCCATTGGTATGTGAATTATGCAAAAAGACCTTTGATAGTCTAGATAAATTAGGCGAACATCAAAAAATAGAGCATGATATGTAGTAATGTAATTAGTGGAAGAAACACACATATGTGCATACACATAAAGCTCTCAAGTTAGTTACGTTGAGAGTTAATTCTTTAATGCCAATCTAAAAATATAATATATTAAAAAACTCCAAAGAAGAATTTATAAGAGTATCAATCAGCTTTAACATTTTGTGTCAAATCTTGTTATTTCTGTTTTCAGGAAAATTATTTGTCCAACTATTTTATATTCTTATCCGCAAAAGAGGGGTTTTATAATCTCTCAAGGGGGTATTAACACAATACCATTGATTGCTACTCTAATACATCGTCAACTAGGTCAGAATGGGCTTCTTTGATAATGCGTATCAGCCTCCTCTTTTGCAAGGAACTCTAGCACAATCCTTACATCTAAACGTGCCACCTTCATAGTCAAACATATAACTATAATCTACTTATGAGGATATTAAGGATATCAGTCCTTAGTAAAATACATTAGATGCGCCTGATTAGAGATATTATATATTTATTTCTTAATATCTGCATCATCAATAAACTTATGCTTATCTTTTTCGACTAGTGGTATGATTTTTTCCATTATTATGTTGTCAAAATCTTTTGTTTTTACATCTAATGTTATTAGCAAATAATAATTCTCATTTATTGGAATTGTAGCCCTATGCAGTTTTTGATATCTACCAAATGCATAGATTAATTTTCCTATTTTTGGTTCAAATTTTGTCCTAGTTTTTTGTCTGGCGATTGTATTTGACGCATACTCCTCATTCTCCTCTTCACTTAAGAGAAGTTGCAATCCTTCTCTGTGTTCTACATTAAGTAGGATGCCAAATTTATTGGTAATGCCAACCCATCTGATAGATTCGTCCAGGATAAGAACATCTTTACTGAATGCATAGAGAAATTCATAATCTATTATTGGTTAATCCTCACCTTCTTTTTATTATATATTAATGGAAGATAACGTAAAAAGGTTTGGATTTATTAAAAGTCGGTTAGGTGGAGAAAGAATCAAAATTTATTATTGGAAAATACTACTTCTTCTATGAACTATGCCAAATTAGGCAACCAAAAAGTTATTTGTTAATATATCTATACCACATGATGAACACTTGCTTACGGCTGATTGGATCATGCAATGTTTAATGTAGATGTATAAATTTATTATTAAAGGAATTTTTTTAACTTTTATTTACCCTTTTTATTTATTACTCGAGATCTCAAATTCAGATTAGGTTAAGAAATAATGAATAGAGATGGATACATTATTACATATGCATGTTTATCGAGAAAAAAATAGATTATGAGCGACGAAATGCTTATTACTTGATCTATTGGCTTGTGTTTGATGTCTGAAGATAATGATGACGGGGAAGACGAATTCGAGGATGAACTAGAGGAAGAAGATGCAGAGAACAATGATTACTCTGAAGGACTAGACTAATACTGATAAAGAGAACTTTCATTTAACTCGCGCAGAACAGAGTTGTATACAATCATATGTTTTATTAGTTTTAGTA
>DASQWW010000121.1:0-6825 GCA_035640055.1 Nitrososphaeraceae archaeon
ATCGATCATTCCTCAATTAATTTGAAAGTTGGTTTTGAAATTCACCAACAATTAGCTACTAAAAGCAAACTATTTTGTAAATGTAAGTGTGAAGAGGCTGAAAAATATGGGTTGGCCTTTGTTCGCAAGTTAAGACCAACACAAAGTGAACTTGGGGCTTACGATCCTGCTGCACTTTTTGAATCTAAGAAAATGCGCATTATAAGATATCATATTGCTACAGGTTCAAGTTGTCTGGTAGAAGCAGATGAAGAGCCGCCAGCCGAAGTTAACAAGGAGGCACTTGAAACTGCATTAATATTTTCTCTTGCTTTTCACTCTAACATAGTAGATGAAGTGCATGTCATGCGCAAAATTGTAATTGATGGCTCAAATACAAGTGGGTTTCAGCGTACTATGTTGGTTGCAAATGGCGGCTATTTTGATATTAATGATAAAAAAGTTAGAATACAGAGTATCTGTCTTGAAGAAGATGCAGCCAAACTGATTTCGGACGACGGCAAAATTAGAGAATATGGATTAGATAGGTTAGGGGTGCCGCTAGTTGAAATCGCCCTTGAGCCGATAACTGGCAAAGTAGAGGAAATAACGCAGGTCGCACTCACATTAGGCAGATTTCTGAGGGCAAGCAAAAAAGTCGCCAGAGGATTGGGCAGTATAAGGCAGGATGTTAATATTTCAGTCGGCAACGGTACCATCGTCGAAGTGAAAGGTATACAGAAATTAGATCAACTAATAAAAGTAATTGAATATGAAATGATCAGACAGC
Organism: Nitrososphaeraceae archaeon; assembly: GCA_035640055.1. Classification (GTDB taxonomy): domain Archaea; phylum Thermoproteota; class Nitrososphaeria; order Nitrososphaerales; family Nitrososphaeraceae; genus DASQWW01. The sequence goes on from DASQWW010000121.1 coordinate 770, forward strand.
ATGGTCTGACTTTAATTGCCCAAAAACTAAAAAAAGATAGAAAAGTTGAAGAAACTGGCATTGGAGATAAAATTGAAGATATAACCTATATTTTGAGCAAGTCTTCTTCCAAAATAGTACAAAAAATAATTTCTGATAATAATAGTATCTTTAAGGCTATTAGGATAAAAGGTTTTGATGGTATCATGGGATTTGAACCATATCCTGATATTAGAATAGGAAAGCAACTAAGTGAATTGGTAAGATTTTATAATCTTAGGGGGATATTTCATTCTGATGAGTTACCAGCTTATGGCATTACACAGGAAGAGGTCGATATAATCAGAAATAAATTAGAAGCAGTTACCGGTGTAGATGCTTTCGTAATTGTGGGTGGGCCAAATGATATAGTAGAATTTGCCATAGAATCTATAATCCAAAGGTTAAAAATTGCATTGAATGGTGTGCCTGCTGAAACACGTGCAGCAACTCTAGATGGTAAAACTGTCTTCAGCAGGCCAAGACCGGGAGCGGCTAGGATGTATCCAGAGACAGATGTTCCTCCAATTCCAATAAACGATTCATTACTTGGTTCACTAGCTTATAAAGTACCAAAATCATGGGATGAAATAGTGGGCAAGCTTATCAAGAAATACGGTTTGAACAAAAAGCTTGCAGAGCAGATTTTTGATTCTAGCTATCTGGATATATTTGAAGAAATTGCAGGTTCAACAAAAATACAAACGACTTTTATTGCATCAAAACTTACTGAAGATCTTGTTAATTTAGAAAGACAGGGACAGGAAGTCACAGTGTTAACCGACGATGTTATTAGGGATATTTTCAACAGGCTTGATATGGGCATTATAGCCAAGGAGTCGATAGTTTTAATTTTTGAGAAACTTATGAAAAAAGAAGCTAAAACAGTCGATGAAGCTATTGCGGCGCTTGGAATAACCCCAATAAGCGATCAAGAATTGTATAGAGCAATTGATAAAATTTTGGAGGAAAATATGTCAGTAATTAAGGTGAAAGGAATGGAATCGCTTAACATGTTGATGGGTAGAAGTATGGCTATTTTCAGAGGCAAAGTAGATGGCCAGAAAATAAATTTAATATTAAAGAAAAAGTTGAAATCGTTGCTAATGTCATTGACGACAACAAAGTAAGAAGATTTCGTACTACAAATCAAAGATTTGTCAATCATCGATTCTCAAACATCCAGTTAAAGTAATTTCTAAAAGAATTCCTTATGCTAAAATTCTACCTTGAAATTATAATTGGAACGTCATAAAATTTGATGCAATATGAGAATTAATACTACTATGAACCTACTTTTTGTGCTCTATTGCTATTGTTATATATTATATCTGAATTATCTATATATCAAGTATTATTAGAGAGGTAGCAATTTTATGAGATGTTGTATAAAGCTTTAATTTTTAATGAATACTCATTTATAAGATAATACATTCTGGCGCAGCTATATACAAATTTTAATTACCGTCCATTTTACCATCAAAACCATAACCAAAAAATATATGTGTATGAGGCAGACCGTAAGGTTTTTGGTGACTGACCTACATATGTATATACTTCCACTGCTACATAGTTATAGGAGTTATGGAGTAGTAATGAAAATACTTTATCGTTGGCAGGTGATGATATAGATGTCTGAGAGTAATAACAATAATAATGCAAATGTTAATGTATCAATAACAATAGGAGATGTAAAGGTACAGTTCAATGGCTCTGCTAATTCAGTCATGACTTCTGTCATTACCTTTCTAGCAAAACAGGTTCCAACGATTGATCTGGCAAAGAAAATCTCATTAAATTATGCAGTAACTGAACTTATCGATACATATTCAAACTTAATTAAAATTACTCCAGAAGGTCCTAGAGTAATTCCACAGTTAGGAGAATCCGAAATAAAAAAATTGTCTGATAAAGAGATGGTTGCCTTGCAATTAATAGCGTCAAAAATTGCAAAGGATCTTGGTAAAGTTGGAGATGACAGAATGGAAATATCTGAAATTCAATCTGCAATGACGCTTAATCCAAAATCTGTTAGTTCAAGGTTATCGGAATTGGTAAAGGCAGGACATGTAGTAAGGGACAATGCAAAGAATGGAACTGAATCTGCATCTTATAGAATTACTACCTCGGGAATCCACTGGTTAAGCTCTACAATCGCCAAAAAGATAAAACCATTACCCTCTCCATTATAGTGATAATTCAGAATGTGGCCTCTTCTGTACGTATCGGTAATTTCTCATTGCTCCAACCCTTGTAAGGATACTTTCTCTTACCATATCTGTAAGTGAATGAGATACAGCAGTCCTATGATAATTGTATCCACGTCTCGACAGTTCTTCATGAACTTCTGCTAATGGCTTTTCTAATACAAAATAACCCTCATGCCATAAATTTTCAAGTACTCCTCTGCATGTTATTCCTGGCTTTGGTAGCACCTTTTGAATCGACTCTATCGTGTTTATTGCGCCCTTTGGTAGCATCTTTTGAATCGACTCTATCGTGTTTGTCATCTGTCTTTGATCAGTATCTATAGAATTAATTAGCAATTTCAAAGAATCCATCTCCCTTTTCAATTCGGCAATATGATTATCCGAGTTTGAATCAACACTGGTCGTAGAAGTATCAATACCAGAAAGAACGTTTTCCACCACTTGTTTGACCTTACTCTCAAGACATGTTATTTCCACCTCCCAGTCACGATGTTTTAGTCTAATTTTAACTTCTTCAGAGGCTAATGGAAGGGACGTTTTACTCAAGGATATATATACCGTTCACAATTTACCGTCTCATAAACGTGTTGCTGAACATATTGTGCATCTTGCGCAATATTAATAAACTAGCCTAACATTATATTGTTGAGCAACATGAACACTCAATTAAACATACCAACATGCAGTAATATTAATGTCGATGGGCTAGGCCATATATTTGACCGGTCACTTGGTCAATGCCTTTCCACAAAACTAGATGATGTGCTCAATGGGAGAAAGATCATTTTCAGCATTGAAGAGAAAAGCCTTTTTCCAGTTGATGGATGGGGTATTAGATCAAACCCTTACTGTACAACAGCAATAACAACAATTCAGCCAATTAAAGAAAGTACAGTAATATCTGCAGTAGACTCGAGCAGCATTCAAGTCGCAGAAACGGAAGAGGGCGCCCTTTATGCCATAAAGTGCGGAATTGCGCTAGCTATCACCAGCCAGGCTCTGATGCATTTCAAAATCGGACCTATATTGTTCTACTTAAGTGAGGAAACTATTAGACATTCTGAGATTGATCATAGATTGGCACGGCTTGTTTTATTTGATAGTGATTCGGCAAAGCGGTTGATCAGGGTACGGGTGGAGAGGGCAGTCCAAGCAGAACTTTCAAATAACATTAAAAAATCCATAATTCTTGTAGATGGATCATTAAAGTCATCATTATTTGAATATAAAAATCACGACATAAAAAAAGTGGTAGAGAATTGCTATCTTTACAAAAATTCGATGATAGGTCTTAGTAAGACTACTAAACTCAAGGTTCTTGACAGAATTTCAAGTCCTCTTGCAAAAATCCGAGGACCGGCATACATGGATATCGAAGCAATTATTAAAAGCCTGATCAGAAATACTGTGGGCAATAATCTTCTTGTAAAGCTTGGAACTGACAACAGTCCTGTGTTGCGTGCAGATGTTATCACTGCTAATAATAGCGATAAAGATGAATTACTTGGAAAATTACTTGGAAACGATTCAATAACAAGAGGATATCCTGAAACATTGCGACTTGCACATCACATTTCGACTTTTACCAACACCGAGATATCCTGCCTTAGAGGTCATATATTGAGCAACTATGATGTGACAGAGCTTGCCTCTGAAGATATCCGTAGAACATTACTTGGTTCAATTCCGGTATGAAGATCTTATCAAAAAATGGCAACGAACTTGTTATGCTTGCAATGAAAACAGATACAGCTTGCAAGGGAGACTATTTGCTGATTGAAGATGAAAGATCAAAGAGGAAGATGATTGTTCAGATCTATGAAGAGGAGTACCTTTCTTCTCAATCTCTAATTGAAGATATTGTTAAAGATGAAGTGGTAACTGCATCAAGTACAGAAAATCTACATGATCCACTTAACATTGGAAATCTATCACGGCTAATCAGAGATGCAAGGCTATTCCGTGTTAAAATAAGAGCTGCCATAGACTTCTCTGGTAAATTATCAAGTGACGTTACATGGCTTCCATCTAGAGTATATTCTAAAGTGAGACGGCTAGAAATTTCTGAATTAAATTCGTTTCTTGGAAGGAAGGGGGTTTTCTCTATTCCAATTGGCAAGGCTGCTGGAGGTGGAAACGAAGAATTTGAAATCTATGCAGAGGATTTAGACGGCAAACTAAATATCATTACTGGAAAAAAGGAGTCTGGAAAATCACATCTTTCCAAGATACTTGTTAAATCACTAGTGCAGAATGGAGCATTTATTATTGTATTTGATTTGAATAATGAATATGGCGGATTAGCATGGAATAACGATAGATCTCCTTCCTTAATTCAAGATCATATAATGATACTCGAACCAGGGAATGGATTAAAATTCTCACTAGATTATTGTGGTAAAGCAGCAATCTCTAACATGCTCAAAAATGCTCTAGATATGCCAGCTGCATCATTACGTGAATTTTTCAGAATCTGGGATTGGCTTGAAAGTAAACAAACCCTACAGATAGAAGCTTTTGGTAAAGCAATCAATACATGGAACATTAATGAGCTTGTACGGGACGCACTCATTTCAAGACATCATGTACTTCAGTCGTCTCAATTATTCTCAGATAATGGTAATGACGATGGACTGAGGTTTGAAGATCTATTTGCAAAAAAGAACAATGGTATGGCAATGATAATCAGTATAGGTAAGGTAATTCCTGTTGTGAGAAGAATGATCGTAGAATTGGTATTGAGTAAGCTGGTTGACTTGTTAGAGAAGCTTATAATTCCTCCGATCTTTTTATTTGCTGAAGAAGCACATCTCTATATTAGAGATACATATTGGGAAGACATTATCACAAGGATGAGACATTTTGGAATCTATACTACATTTATAACAAACCAGCCTGATGCTATAAGTGATGGGATTTATCGACAAGTAGACAATATATTCCTCTTCAATTTTACAAATGATACCGATTTAGATAAAATATCAGGGGTGTCATTAGCAGATAATGATACTATAAGATCAATAGTTAGAACACTACCACAGCGCCATTGCTTAGCGATTGGGAAGATTGTATGTGACTTGCCTATAATTGTGAAGATTGCAGCAGTAGAATTACTAACACTCGGGGAGACAAAAAAATTCTTTAAAGGATGATATTGTTTTTACTTTTTGATATTATTGTTTATTATTAAACAATAGCAACTTCGCCGCGCTTCTTAGTGCCTATATCGATTGCGTCGATTACAGGAGACACAAAAATCTTGCCGTCACCTGCCGAGCCAGTACTTGTTGTGTCTAGTAGTATTTTGATAATTTCATCTACTTTCGAATCACCAACTACTGTGAAGATAGTGGCTCTAGCCGAAAATTCAGAGGTAAATCTATCAGTTCCCCTGCCAGTCTGAACTTGCGGTTTTTCTCCCTTTCCCCTACCCTTTGCATCAAGAATAGTATACCCCCCTATACCTGCTTTCTTTAATGCTTCATTCACAGCCAGAACTTTCTCACTAGCAATAATAGCTTCTATACTTTTCATTTTTGCTATAGAAAAGTATTACATGTAATATAAGGTTTTCAAAAAATATTTCTGCTACGGTAGCATACTTATCAAAGATCATCCGGTCGGTTTAAGACATGGAGAGTTACATATTTTCTAATATATCTCATATTTAGTATATTATAGACCTCGAATTGTTAAAATCAGTTACATATTTCTATCTATTATTTTTGGATTCATAATCCCAGCTGCAAAAATAAAATCGTAATAAACTTCTGTCGCATTCTCCCTTCCTGACCATGAATATGATTAATACACAAATTTTTCAATACC
>DASQWW010000122.1:0-4117 GCA_035640055.1 Nitrososphaeraceae archaeon
ACTCCATCTTATCAAAAAATTTTGTTAGTTATAGCCTTAATCCAGAAGAGGGACAAGGTAGTATTAATTGCTTAATTCTACAGGTCGGACTTTGCAAGTCCAAATTCATCATGTAGTGCTCTTACTGCTCGCTCACAATCATTATCATTAACTACAAACGCTAAATTTAGCTCAGAAGAACCCTGTGCAATCATCATAACATTTACATCTTGCTTTGCAACTGCTCTAAATACTTTGGCTGCTACACCTTTTATTCCACGCATGCCAGAGCCGACAACTGCAATCACTGCAACATCGTCATTGATGTTTACCTGTTTTATCACCTTTCCAAGCAGATTCAATTCAAGTGTTGTCATTGCTTTGTATAGATCACTCTTTCTTACAACCATTGAGATACTAGATTCTGATGGACTCTGAGAAATCATCATGATATTTACCCTATTTTTTGCAAGAACATCGAAGATTTTTGCGGCGGTTCCAGGAGCTCCTGCCATTGCTCCACCACTTACATCAATTAATGCAGTATGAGGTATAGTATTGATTGACTTTACAGTTTTTTGAGATGCCTTACTCGGATTCTGTAAAATGAAAGTGCCTTCATTTTTTTCGTTAAATGTATTACGTATTCGAATTGGAATTTTAGTGTCTATTACTGGCTCAAATGCACGTGGATGCATATACTTGGCACCAAACAGAGCCATCTCCATTGCTTCCGCAAAAGATACCTCTCGGAGCACTTTTGCCTCTCTGACAATTTTAGGATCTGCAGTCATTAACCCATCGACATCACTCCAGAGCCACACTTCATCTGCGTTAACGCTTGCTGCTATTATAGTAGCAGTATAATCTGAACCACCTCTGCCTATTGTTGTAATATTACCGTTCTGATCTGCCCCAATAAAACCAGTTATAATTGGAACTATATTGCCCTTTAATAATGGTTCAATTTTGTGGAGGACTCTGAGTTTAGTAGTATCCATTAGCGGACGCGCTCCTCCAAAGTTGGAATCAGTCAAAATTCCAACTTCTTTACCTGTTAGATATTCTGACCTTATTCCAATATCTCGCAATGTAAATGAAACAATTGGAGTAGACAGTCGTTCTCCAAATGACATTAGATAATCTAACGACTTTGGAGTAACGTCAGATAGAAGTGATATTCCTTCAAGTATGTCTTCTAATTCATTAAGCAGTTTAGTAATTGTGGATAGCGCTTCATTTTTTATTTTTTCATTAGTAATAGCTTGGTTAATAATAGTCAAATGTATATTGCGCACATTTTTTATAAAATCCTTGATAGAAACTTGATCTCCTTTCTTTATTCTGTTAGAAATCGACAATATATCATCGGTCATTCCCCGGATAGCAGAAACTACTCCTATGATTTCATTATTCCCTTTGTGCTTATATGACTCTACCAAATTTGCGACATGAATGATGTTATTAGGAGAATTTACTGCAGAGCCGCCGAACTTCATTACTAGCCTCATAGTGATCAAGTCTATTTGTAAATATTAATGATTTAATCTTGAACCCTGGGTGCAAGATAGAAGTGGATTCTACCTACATTTGCAACTCTAAATTCTAATCTTAATGGCATTTTGCTTGAATATTCGGCTGCCACAGAACTACCCACAGTACTACTTACTGCCTTAGTAATTTTGGAAAGATAATCAAGACTGTACGTTGCTTTGCTATTTTCCTCGACCTTTAGTTCTTCTAAACCTTCATTCCCTGATTCTAAAATTATATCTGCCTCACCTGAATCTCCTTTACCGATGAATTGTACTTTTTTGGATTCTGATTCGATTGAAACGTATTCTGATACAACTTGAATATCTGAAAGAATTTTGTCAAATGCACCTGAAGTCAATATCACCTTTGAATTAAAATTCAATTTTGGCAATGGGGTCGAACTCGTTGAACTCTCAATCAATCTCATTTTGTATTCTCTTCTATAACCGTTAGAAATTTTGATATATAGCATGCTATCGTCACCAACTGTAACTTCTATTGCATCTTTCTTGTCAGCTCTTTTTATTAGCTTTGAGAGTTCATCAATTCGTACGCCAAATTTTAGTGCAGTATCACATTTATATCCCTCAAAGGCTGAGTTTGGCCAGTGAATATCTATAAGCGCTACGTGGGATGGATCCATTCCTCTAAATGATATACCTTCTACACTAGCCTCAAATGTTGCCTCGTCTACCAAAGTAGAAATTGCAGAAGTTATAGCCTTCCATTCTTCAGGAGATCTTGTTTTAGCTACGAACATCAGATTAACCCGATCATGTGGCTATCATTTACAGATTTTAAACATTGCTATACTATTAAATTAGAAGAAGTTTGGATATATTAATACACATTGAAAAAAGAGATAAGAGAAAGATATCATATTCAGGCATAATTTCTCCACGTGTGATTACATTTTGTACAACGGTAAAATTGGGTAGTAGCTTCATCAGCAGATCTTGTTTGCAGCATCCACCAGAACGCAGTATTATTTCCACAATGTGAACACTCTATGTTTGTAGTGGGCAACGTATATGGATCATTCTCCGCATCCATTACCTTAAGGGAACTTTCTAACATACTTTTTTGTGATGACATTAGTTTTTTTTCCTTATTTAATGGTTCATTTTCTTGTCTGTCTACAGAAAGACCACATTTTGGACATATAACAACACCTTCTTCAAACTTTGACCTCATACGTGTTTCGCACTTAGGACAAAACTTCACAGATAACCATCCTCCAATTATTTTTTCAAAGCTGTCTTTAGTATGCTGGCCAGGTCCTTAATATTTTGTGATGCAGAAACTGATGCCTCCTGGATTGATTCGATGGGATCTTTCTTCTTGGTTAAGATCCTGATAATATATTCTTCAATAAGCGGGTGCTTGAGGATCACACCTGCGAATTCAACGTTCTTTTTTTCCAAAAGTTCGTATTGTAAGATGTACATAATAGAAATATCCTCTTGCTCAAGTTTTAATTCAACCTCATTGTCCTTAATGTTTGTAACTTCTGCAAGCATTATACAGACAACTACTTATTGAGGATATAAATGATATCATATGTAAATTATTATTGTTGCCTAACCATATCAGTATCATTAGAGATGTACTACTTAGTGTATCATACAATAAGATACGAGTAGGTGAACCGCTTATATTGAGATTAAGTTTTAAAATAGGTGGAAATATTAGGGAAGTCTTTAATCCCAAAAGCTGGGAGAGAGCCTACCATAGACATGATAATGGTTTTAGAATGGGAATCAAGCTTTTATTAAAGTCAGGAAGGAAGCCATTTATTATAATAAATTTTGCAATAAAAGCAGCACTATTCTGGACACGTAATCCAAAAATTTCACATACCATTTGGGTCTCAATTATTAAAGATGACATGTCATTTTATCCTCTAAGTGTTGAAGAAGCAAAATCATTACTATTTGACGTTAATAAAATAATCGAATTAAAGAACAATGACCTAAAACCAGGAATTCATAAACTATCGGCAGATATTAAAGTTTCATGGGGTAGACATATCTACGCCGATCCTACAGAGATATCTGGTAAATCTAATATAATAGAGATTACTGTAGAGGATAGAGGAATTTAATTCGCTATTATATCTTAAAACAAAAAATATTCCAAACATATATAATTCTATATCACCAAAGATATCAAATACTGTCAACCTGCTTTTTTGGATGATCTAAGGGTGTGCCTACGGAGTCAGCTTCATCCAAAGAGTTTGTCATAAACAAGCTGGGTTTACTTACTAAAATGCTACTGTAGTTGAAGATGCTATGCAATTTGTACAATAGGGCAAACTGTGTAGATAAAAACCAAAAGAGTTCTTGTCAAAAAGAGAAAATCCAATAACTACAAAAACAAGAGTAAGAAGAGTGTAAAGACACAATAAAAATTTACTGACTGACATCAAAATGGTTTTTATAGTGATGATTAGACTTCAACTTTTATGCAAAGTACACTTTTCAAGTCATCTGCTGCTATAGGTATTCTATTATTATTTTCTTTATCATTTTTAAGTCCTTCTAATATAGCATATCCTCAACAAGTTAGAAAAGGTGCATTTCTTGATCAAGTCAACTTT
>DASQWW010000123.1:0-2903 GCA_035640055.1 Nitrososphaeraceae archaeon
TAGCGTTGAAGAAGCTTTAAGGCTTGGTGCTGATGCCGTTTCAGTTCATATTAATATTGGAGCCAAAGAAGAATCCGAAATGTTACAGCAATTAGGAATAATTTCAGATAAATGCGATGAGTGGAGCGTGCCTCTAGTGGCGATGATGTATCCGCGTGGTGAGCAGATAAAGAACCCCCATGATCCAGATATTGTAGCTCATGTTGCTAGAGTAGGAGCAGAGACTGGAGCTGATATCGTCAAAGCTGTATATACTGGTGATGTACATTCTTTTAAGAAGGTAGTACAAAGCTGCCCTGTCCCGTTGGTAATAGCAGGTGGACCAAAGGCAGAATCAGATAAGGATATTATTGAAATGTGTTCAGGAGCGATGGAAGCAGGTGCAAAAGGTGTAACTTTTGGACGAAATATATTTCAGCATCGGAATCCGCCAGCTATTATAGATGCTCTTTATAAGGTTGTCATGGAAGGAAAGACCTCAAAAGAGGTTCTAGGAAAACTTGGTTCAAATAAAAAATAAGGAGTTAATAATCAGACCAACGGTTTCAAGGTCTACCTTATCTGATTTTCTTTCTACCTTAAAAGGCATTAAGACTCTGAATATAGATCCAAGATTAGTACCAGAAAAGTATAAGTTCAAAACTATCTTTGAGTCTGAAGATGCAGATATGATCATTTCTAGGACAATTGAAGAATTAAAAAAATCCGATTCATCTGGAAAAGAGAGAGGATATTTTAAAAAAGTATTAAGTAATGAGGATATAGATGAAATTACAAAGGCGTCTGAAGCCGGCGCAAAATTTGTCGTTGTCAATGCTGCTAATTGGAAGATTATTCCTTTAGAAAATATAATCGCCAGCCTACACAAGTCTAACACAAAAATTTACGCCACAGCAAAAAATCCAGAAGAAGTAAAAACAATGTTTGCAATTCTGGAATTGGGAGTAGATGGGGTCATACTTTCAACGAGCAACCAAAAGGAGGTCGATGAATCAATATACTACCTTCAAACTATTGTCTTTCCAGTCAAACCAGCTAAAATTCTAGAAGTAAGGGATGTTGGAATTGGTGAAAGAGTATGTATAGACACTGCCTCAATACTTAAAATTGGAGAAGGTATGCTGATTGGAAGTAGATCTAATTTTATGTTCCTTATCCATAACGAAGCTGTCGGATCGTCATTTACTTCACCAAGACCTTTTAGAATAAACGCTGGTGCTGTGTATTGTTATGCAATGATGCCTAATGGAAAAACTAGATATCTGTCGGAAATTGAATCTGGCACAGAGGTATTAATAGTAAATAAACATGGTATTTCGAGGCGTGCGACCGCGGGAAGATCAAAAATTGAAACAAGGCCTTTAAGATTAGTGAAAGCAGAAATTGATGGCGAAATTGGAACCGTAATTTTGCAAAATGCGGAGACAATAAGATTCGTAACAAAGGATGATAAGTTACTTTCTGTAACGGATGCTAAAATTGGAAATGAGATAATGGCTTATATGAGGCCTGCATCTGGAAGACATTTTGGAATCGAAGTTGAGGAATATATAGTTGAAAAATAGATAAATAATCAAAGAAGGAATTTTTAAATAACTTTTCTTAATCAAAAAGTTGACTATTTTAAAGTATTCGGAATATTGATGAAACTACAATTGATAGTTAATGCTAGTTCAGGAACATATTGTTGATGAAATACTCAGTGGTGATTGTAAAGCGGTGTTAACAAAAATTCCATCCAATTCAATACAATTAACTATAACATCCCCTCCATATAGAAATGCTATTGATTATGATATGCATGTATCAAGAGGTGGAGGATATTATCGCGGCAGGATTAAATTCCAAACTAGCGAATATGTTGACGAAATATCGGATATCTTTAACAATAAGGTTTACAGAGTGACAAAAGAAGGAGGTTACTGTTGCGTCGTAATCGCTAATGAAATTATTAATGGAACGATCCTTCCATTACCACATATACTATTATCGAAACTTATACAGCCATTTGGTAACTGGAATCTTCATGAAGAAATCATTTGGCATAAGGTTACTGGTGGAACAAATAGATATGGATCATTTGTAATGAATCCCTATCCAAAGTATTACAGGGCAAATGTTATGCATGAATTTATTCTTGTATTAAGAAAAGGAGACGTGAATAGCGGAAGAACAGAACACAGAGAAACTCTTCCTGCCACACACGAGGAGTGGACAAAAGAGATTGCAAATTCTGTTTGGCATATTGCTCCAGTACCTCCAGGCTTTATCGATCATCCTTGCCCCTTTCCTGAAGAAATCCCTTATCGTTTGATGAAACTATACTCCTACCAAGGAGACGTTATCTTAGATCCATTCAATGGAAGTGGACAAACCACAAAAGTTGCCTCTCATTTTGGTAGACACTATATTGGTATAGATATAATGGAGGAATATGTTAGTCTGGCAACATCCAGACTTTATAGAGAACCATTACATATAAGACCACAGGCGCTAATTGCGAGCTGGAAAAAAATCCCCTCTCACTGCAGACAGATTCCTGGTTAAGGTATATATTATTATATTTTAATTATATGTTTTCCATATGATGGTATAGAAACATGGCTACAGCTGGTTCCTCTAACTTTAGGTCGTCAAAATCTCACCAATGCAACTTATGTGGCAAGACCTTTGAAAACGCTGAAGCACTGAGTGAACATAAAAGATTAGAACACAACTCGTCAAGCCATCCACCTGCTGGAGTGGGATAGCTCTCTGACAATAGTATTTTGTACTTTGTTGGTATGTTCTTAATGTAAAGTTTTTTTTACCTTTAGAGCCATGAAGCAATGGTAATGTTTAGTGAATCATTTTTTTGATCCCGGTCGTCCATATTAACTTAGGAAACAAGATACTATGAATTT
>DASQWW010000124.1:0-13013 GCA_035640055.1 Nitrososphaeraceae archaeon
ATAGTACTAAATATCATAAGCATTGCGATCCTTCTTCTTCTTCATCTTTCAACTATTACAATTGAAATTTCATTTTATTCTATTCTCTTCAAGATCATTCAGATCACTGCTATTGTACTAATTTCTCTGATATGTCTTTCAATTGTTTGGAAAGGATTGATACCCACACTCATATGTGGTCTCGGTGTTACGCTGATATATGGCGGGATTGTTATTCCATCCTATGCGCTGACTCTGCCTACTCAAAGTTACTTTAAAGGAGTAAGAATATTACTTGACCAACATATCGTATCAATGGCTACTGAAAGTTACTTCTTTCTTGGAATGGCAATGGTCGCTCTGAGCATGATACTCGCTTATAAACCCAGTTTGCTATATCTCAAAAATAGACCTAAATCTTTGAATTCACTTTGGTCAGAATATCAATTATGGTATGATGATAACATAAGAATTGCCGGCGAGTATTCTGAGCCTAGTGTGCCTCTTAAGAGCTTAATGAGTGAACAGGAGAAATACCTTTTATGGCGTTATGAGTATATTCTGACCAGCATATATGATACAACATACCTTGTTAAACCAGATGCGTTGGTTCCAAAAAGCTCTAATATTTTTAGGGATAAACAAAGTGGTAGAGTGATCGGCATGGCAAAATACAATGGTTATTTTATATAGTTTTATACAGAGGTATACCCTACAAAAATTAAGGCAATTAATGTCATAATTTCCTTGAAGAGGAAAATTCTACGAATAAATGCGTGCCTTTTTAGATGTCAATGATTATTATTTATTGTTTTATATTTTTGCATGTCTTTCTACCAAATCTTATTTGTTATTCTATATATGCGCGTTCCCTTTTTCCTTGTTCTTTGATCCATGGTCTCCAAATAAGGTTAAACCAGTATTCTGTTATTTTTGAAGAATTTAAAATAAATTCACTGTATATATCGATCCAGTTTCTTACAGCACTTTGCCATAAAGCCATATTCATGGTAGCAAACGCATTAAATCCATTGTCTTGTTCTTCTTTTTCCTTTCTTGACGTCATGTGTTAAGATAATAATTAAAGCTAATTAAACTTTGTAGTTTTTATATATAGTCTGAAGATAGCAATATTTATTCAAATCTTGTTAACGTAAAAACAGATTGCAGCTTAATATGGACAGCATAGTATTCCTGCTCTCTGTTACCTTCGTAAGTAAATAAATTATAAATAATATACGAGTCTTGCCTCAGCAACAATTGTAAACGTTTTAATTGCTCTTTTAGACTAGGTGTATAGATTGTCGACCTCAGATAATCGAGAGTCGCAACTATCTCCAGAACATCCTCATCAACACCGCCTTGTTCGTTCACTTGGCCTTGTAGATATTATTATGGTAGGTATAGCCGGCATGATAGGTGGTGCTATTTTTGTTCTTACTGGACCAGCAATAGGCCTTGCAGGAAGTGCAGTTATTATCGCTTTTATAATTAATACACTAATCACACTTTTTACGGCTATGGCATATGCGGAGCTTGGTTCGGCAATGCCAGAGGCTGGTGGTGGTTATCTCTGGATAAGGGAGGGATTACCTAGACCAAATGCTTTCATCAGCGGTTGGATGGCATGGTTTGCGCATATTGTTGCTGGAAGCCTATATGCAGTAGGGTTTGGATCGTTTCTGTTTAGTCTGCTGAAAATGACTAATATCCTTGGATATCAACCAATTTTAGGAATTATTCCATTTGATAAATTGATAGCTGTGGCTTCCATAGCTGCCTTTACATATATCAATGTCAAAGGAGTTTCTGAGACAGGTAAAACTGGAACAATAGTTACATTATCTCAGCTTGCAACAATCATGGTCTTAATAGGTGCAGGCTTTTGGACAATGTATACTCATCCAAACTGGGAGATAAATTTCGCTGATTTTATGCCTACAGGAATAGGAGGACTTGTAGCTGCTATGGGGTTGACCTTTATTGCATTTGAAGGCTACGAGATAATAGTTCAAACTGGCGAGGAGGTAAAGAATCCAAAGAAAAACATTCCAAGAGCTATTTTCATCTCTCTAGCCATTGTGGCTTCTATGTATTGTCTAGTTGCTTTTATTTCAATAGGTGCAATATTTCCTAGCAGTATTACATCATGGAAATTTATCGGTCAAAATGGCGAACTTGGTATAATGAAGGCTGCAGAATTATTTCTTCCATATGGAGCCTTCATAGTACTCGGTGGAGGCATGATATCTACTCTAGCTGCATTAAACGCTACTACATTTTCTTCAGCTAGAGTTGCTTTCGCAATGGGTAGACATTATAATCTACCACATTTGTTGAGTTCGATCCACGATAGAAACAAAACTCCTCATATTGCCACCATAATGTCAGGTGTAATTATGGCTGTTATGGCTTATGTGTTACCGCTTAACGATATAGCACTTGCCGCAGGTGTGATTTTCTTACTCTTGTTCACTCAGGTAAATATTGCTGTTATTACTATACGGAGAATGTATGGTGATAAGTTAAACTATGGATTCAAGACACCTCTTTTTCCTGTAATTCCAATTATAGGAGTTTTTCTTAAGCTTGGTCTTGCACTTTATCTGCTTGTCACTCAGCCTTTGAGTTGGGGTATTACCGTTCTATGGGTACTAATCGGCTTTGCACTTTACCGTATGTATACTTTCAAAAAAGAAATTGATCATTATGCACCGATTGTAACAAGTGAAGGAGATATAACCAGAAAGGATTATAGAATTTTGATTCCTTACACTCCGGAGAATCCTGACAGACTAATAAAGTACGCTATAAGGGTTGCTAAAGAAAATGATGGCGAAGTCAATATTTTACGGATAATTACCGTTCCACATCAGACACCTCTCTCGGCAGGAGTTGCATTTGCAGAAACTGCTAGAAAATCATTTGACCCATTAGAAAAAATGCTAGACAAAGAGAATATTTTGAATCACTATCTAGTCAGAATTTCACATGATGCAACTGAAGCAATATTGGCTACAATCGAGGAACAAAATATTGATTTGATGATTAGTGATTTTGGAACATTTCAAAATAACAGAAAACTTCAAACACTAGTCACATGTGATGTATTAGCTATTCAGACAAATGGTAATGATCTTGTATTCGAATCCTCTGAAGGGAATATAATGTCTTCTTATTTGGAAAGGATCAAGAAGAAGAATATGGTAGTTCTTTATGATGGTGGGGATCACTCTAATGTTACATTAAAGGCTACAAGCTGGTTGGAACATTCTGGAAAATTTAATGTGAGTGTATTAGCTGTAAATAAGAAAGGCGGCAATAGTATTAATGAAGCTAATGACGATCCAGAGAAAAATATTAAGCAAAAGGAGTATCTTGAACAGGTAGGAGTAGAGTTTAATGAAATTTATTTATCTGATGAGACTGGTAATAATAGTGAGAAATCTGCAGATTTAATTTTATCGGCTGTTAATGCATCACAACCAGATATAATCGTAACAGGGGCAACCATCGGAAAATTCAGCTTCTTTAATAATTTGCATTTTTTGGCTTTATTGGACCAGCTAAATTGTCCAATTATTATTGCAAGAGACTTTACCATTCCAGGCGTCAATCTTGCAAAGTCATGGCTGATGAAAATTATTCGGAAATAGGCTTTATCCAAAATCTCCTAACTAATCCTTATGATAAAATCTAATGTAGTTAATCAAACTCAATGATAAATATTGCAAAGTGTTAAGGAATTTCGTCTGAAAGGTTAGAAAACCCTAGTAAAATTTTAGGGATAATGAAGATGGTTTAATGCATTTATCTATCAGATAATGTGTCTGTTTTTAGATATTGTACTCCCTGTTTTGATAAGGAGAACCTTTTAATCATGAAGAACAATATATTTGTTCACTTGCTAGAGAATACGCTCCTAGCAGAAATTTAAGATCTTCTAAATAATATATCTAGGAGAAAAATTGCCGATAGTACTTCATTAAGAAGTTTTAATGTTAACAAAAAATAATTCAGTCAGAAACATTAAATCGCAAATCACAATAAGAGGATAGATGTAAGAGGTCTAAGATAGCAGGATTTCCTAGTCATCTATTGTCTCTGAAAAATGAATATACTAACAGAAGAAGATACCTTTTGCATTAGTTATTTCATTTTATCTATTCTGATTGAAATCTTATACCGTTTATGATTATATCCAAATACATGTGTGGATGTTTCTTTTTCATCCATTGTGACGCCAAATATATCACCTAGCAAGGACCTCAGTTTGTTTACTTGAAATTGAGCTATCAATAGGTCACCCATGATATTTTCTAATTCCTGTGCTCCTTCTCTTTCAGTGTATATTTCCTTTATATCTTCATCTTCTCTTCTGGTCTGCATTTCAATAGACAACCTCCCTACTACTTATTCCTATTTTGTAATAAATTTTTTCAATGTAAAATACTTTCTCATCATAACGGATATTAGTTTTGTACTATATATTGGCACTTCGGTGAAAATGCTCATGTTAACGTTACTTTATTAGCTACATCATATAATAACAGATAGTACCAATGCTCTAGTTTTTCATCTTAATTTTATATCACAAGAAGAAAAGAAGAAAAACTGCTAAATATCTAAGGCTTCAGATTTAATATAATGGTAGCCGCTAAAAAAGTCATGGTGATAGGGATAATGGCCGTACTTGCGTCATCAGTTTTAGTGGGTGCTATTTCACTCTATAAAAACTCTTCCACCTCTTCTGCTACCATAAAAGGAAATGATGATAAAACAGAACTTAACGCAAAGGTTAATAGCGTTGTCGATTTCTGTATTAAATCTTTACCAAATGGAAGACCAGATTGCGACGGTCAATTAAGGGATACAATAAACCAGCTATGTATAGAAAATAATGAACAATTAGACGCATGTAGTAATGGAAAGGTAGGAGAATATTACAAAACTAGGCAGGAGGCAACAATCAAAAGTAATAATAATACTTACTAATTCTAACAGGTTATAAGAATATTTTATTATTTGTTTACAAGGCCCCTTCTTGCCAGAAACTACTTTAAGTCTCATATGGTTGACTTAAATTAATTTCAAATATCCTTCTTCCTCTTTCTTTCTTTATCATAGTTTGACCGGTAATAACAGTATATGATAGTCATTATATAATGGGACTGATTAATTAATTGATAAATGACGATACAGTAATGTAACTTGAACCATGTTGAGGTAGCAGTATAGAATACTTGCCTGCTCAGATGGAGTATTTTACATATATTTATAATCTAAAATAACAAAGCCACTTTTCTGAGGCTGTAATTTTCTCTCATAGAGATCTACGCTAATAATATTCTTTTCATCTTTTCGAGTATTAAATCCATTTCTTCAGAATTGAGCTGTGGTACATTCTTAAACATGGAATGAACAGGTCTAGCTCCATCGCCAATATGTCTAGGGATGATATGGATATGAACATGAGGTACCTCCTGTCCTGCTTCTCTACCGTTATGAACTGCGATGGTCGAAGCATTAACCTGGACTGCTTTTTCTACCGCTGAGGATACTTTTTGAAGTAGATCTAAGACTGCGAATAAAGACTCCATATCTATGTCCTGAATTTTAGAATAATGAGAGCTGGGAATAATTAGAGTATGGCCTGCAGATAATGGAAAAGCATCTAGAAATGCTATAGCTTTATTACTGCGGGCGACAATTCTTGCAGGAAGATTGCCATTAGCAATTTTGCAAAAAATACAATTTAGATCTAACATAAGTATCTGTAATAGCAAATAGATGCTTAATAAAAATGTGCTACTTATAGGAGGATAGTAAAATTGATAAGTTATTATTATTCTTAAATAGTTGACCAATTCATACTTAAATAGTATTATTTAAAGTATCAAAAATTATATCATCTCTACATATAATGTAGACAACCAACATAGATGATTTCATTATTGATGTGTTTGTGATTCTGTTTGTATTAGAGAATTTAATCTTGCAAGTTTTGCTTTAGAAGCTATATATTGTTTGAAGTCTTTTTCTATTACTACAATAGGTCTATCTTCCTTCTTAGTAATTAAGCCGATTATCGTTGGTTCAAAGCCATGTTTTCTTAAATCCTCTATCAGAGAACTTGTCACATCCTTTGTTGCAACTATCAGATGACAACCATTTGAAGAGGCAGTTGCATTCTCAACTAGAAATTCTTTTGTTGCATACTTGGCAATTTCTTCATATTTCATTGGAAGTTCATTGATCACAATACGCGAATTTGTCAGCTCTGCAAGCTTTCCTATCGCAAAAATACCATCAGTTGTAACAGGATGTACAGCGGTTATATGTGAATATTTGTCGAATGTTGTATTAAAATCAGGACAGTATTTCGAAATTACTTTGCCAAGCGAAAAATTGGGTTCACTTAGATTTTTTATTAGTTCGTCTTTTATATCAGAAAGAATACTTAATAAAATATTGTTTTGTTCAAATTTAGGTATATTATTATGGTCCATTTTTGTTAACATGTAAAGACTTACAGCTGGCAGAGATCCTAGTTTATTTGAAATAATAATTTGCATTCCATCTTCAACTTGATCATATCGTGTGGGCAATTCTTTTAGAGTATTGGCTATTGCAGTTGCACCAAAGAAAAGTTTTCCAATCTTAAGTGAACTATAATCTTCCATAGAGAGATTATAGCGTGACGTATATGCATCAAGGTTTTTTCTAATCTTATCTAGCATTTCTTCATTTGGAGCATCATATACAGGAAATACTTTGAATCCTGATGTGCATCCAAGGAGATTTAGATTTTCCATTGCGGCAGTCAATGCAATATTGCTATGGATTTCAGAGTCTGGATTCTGAGTAGGATCAGTTATTTGGGTAGCAGAATTATTAGCAGATGTATATCCAACTATGCTGCCTCTATGCAATTCGATATAGTCTAATAATGCAAATTGGGCTTCTGGATGTGTTGTTAGGGCCATAGTAATTTTTTTTACTGCAACTTTTGAATGAAAACTTTTCAGAAACTTTTGAAGTGCTTCTGATAATGATACTGAATCATCGGCAATATCAATATGAATACGAAATATTGAAAGTGCTCGTTTAATTTCAACCTCTTTTTCTATTATAGGGTTATTGAAGTTGTATACTCTTCGAGTAAGTTCAGGAATCTTCCCATCCATATAGTGAAAAGCATCAAACCAGCTAGGCATTACCTTTATGGTACTTCTTCTGATCGCTTTTAAGGAAGATTGCATGATATGACTTTCAACTTCATTGGAGCAGGTTGGGATCCACCGCAGAGGATCAAAACCAAGTTGTCTGTATTCTTGTACAAGTTCCCAAAAATTTTCAACCAACCATAAACCTCTCCTAATAATCACTTAATCCTAACTTTGCTTTTATGATATATAGAAAAAACTGGTTAATAAACAAATTTTCTTTTAATAACACAATAAATACTTAAAGCTAAAGAAGTTGACATGACTAATATTATATTCCTTTTCCTAACGAAATAGGGTTTATAATTTTTTACATTGAAAGATACATCTTAATTAGCTTTGAATATTGCTTCATAGGACAAATAATTATAAGCCTATTACGTTGAAAAATCTATAATTATGCCGAAAACAAACACCGTTACATCAAAGCCGACTGACCTTCAGCTTGAAAAAATTTCAGAGGGAATGGAAAACAGATCTGCACAGGAGGTTTTGAAATGGGCTCTTGATACTTATGGGTTAAGGATTGGTCTAGCATCAAGCTTTGGTAGTGAGGATGTTCTTCTCATTGACATGATGGTAAAAATTAGTAAAGAAAAAACTAAGGTTTTCACTTTAGACACTGGACGACTTAACCAAGAAACTTATGATGTAATAGATGAGATCCGCAAAAAGTACGATATTCAGATAGAAGTGTATTTTCCTGAACAGAAAGAAGTTGAAAAGATGGTTAGAGTAAAAGGGATGAATTTGATGTATGAAAGTATAGAAAACAGAAAACTTTGCTGCGAAATTAGAAAAGTACAGCCTCTTAATAGAGCACTAAGTAATCTTGATGGCTGGATCACTGGCTTAAGAAGAGAGCAAGCTGCAACGAGGTCAAATATCAAGAAAGTTGAAATTGATTCTTCACATCACAACATTGTCAAAGTCAATCCCCTAGCAGACTGGACTCATGAAATGGTCTGGGACTATATTCATAAAAATAATGTTCCATACAACAAATTACATAACATGGGCTATCCAAGTATCGGCTGCGAACCTTGTACTAGAGCTGTTCAACCTTATGAAGATCCAAGGTCAGGTAGATGGTGGTGGGAAAATGCGGCAAACAAAGAATGCGGTCTGCATTGGGATCCTATCAAGCAGGACAAAAAAAAGTAGTAGTAGGAGACATATTTGAACAATATAGATAGTAACAGCATACCTCCTCCTCACGGAGGCAAATTGATAAACAGGTCCAATCTTACTAAGAGGAATTTAAATGGAATGTTTTTAATTGAAGTCAGTAACGATCTTCGAAATGATATTGAAAATATCGCTGATGGGATATTTAGTCCATTGGAGGGATTCATAGGACATGATGACTTTCAAAGCATTATAAAATTTGGTCGTTTGAAGAATGATTTGGCTTGGACTATTCCGATAGTTTTGGATGTTGATGAGCAAACAGCAAGAAAGATGAAAGACGCAAAAGAAGTCACTATGGCAATAGGCACTGATCATTTCGGAGTTCTTCAGGTCGAAGAAGTTTATTCATTTAATAGACTCGCTACAGCAAAATCGATCTATCAGACTGATGATCCACGGCATCCGGGAGTTACAAAAATGCTACATATGAAAGAATGGCTTATCGCTGGCAAGATTGAAATTATAAAGCGATTCTCAGATTTTCAATTGAGAAAACATAGAATGAATCCATGTGAAACTAGATCAGAGATTCAGAGGAGAAGATGGAAAACAGTAGTTGGATTTCAAACAAGGAATATTCCCCACATTGCTCATGAGATGTTGCAAAAAGCTGCCTTGAACATTTATGACGGATTGTTTGTTAATCCGTTGATTGGCAAAAAAAAGAAAGGCGATTTTAAGGATGAATTGATTCTTAAAGCATACGAGATACTTATGGAAAATTATTACCCAAAAAATAGAGCCATGTTTGTAACTCTTCATACCGAAATGAGATATGCTGGACCTAAAGAAGCGATTCATCATGCAATTATGAGAAAGAACTTTGGTTGTTCTCACTTTATCGTTGGAAGGGATCATGCAGGCATAGAAGACTATTATCGCCCTTTTGCAGCCCAAGAAATTTTTACAGATTATCCAGATCTCGGAATTCAACCAATATTCTTTCCAGCCTTTTATTATTGCAAGAAATGTTTGAGCTATGCAAATGAAAGAACCTGTCCGCACGGTCTAGAATTCAGAGAAGAGTTAAGTGGTACAAAAATGAGAAAAATGGTTGTCTCAGGCGAAATTCCTGCAGAAAACTTGATCAGACCAGAGATTGCAAAATTAATCATGTCTTTTAATGATCCATTCATTAAATGATAAACTAATGGTTGGAGATATTTTTTAGTTAACTACTACTATTATTACGTCATCTTCATATTTCATATGTCATAGAGTCTTTGGATGAATTCTATATAGCAGTGCTATAACAATAGAGAGATACTATTGGAAAAGAAAAGCATCAATTAAGAATTAGATGGACAATAAGGAAATCGAAAGTGGAGATTAGTCATATTTTGATAATTATTTTTTCATTCTGAATCGAGCGGCAGCTTAAGGTATATCTCTCTATCTGTCATACAAGTAGAACTGTTAGCCTATTAGTACCTATTTGTTGTTTGGTTAACATAACTTTGTATAGTGGATTTTAAGGAGTTTTTTAATCTGGCAATGGATATAATTAATATTGCTAAACTATTATATATGAAGTCTATTGGCTATGAGACACCTTTTGCTGCTACCGTTGCTTTTTTTTATAACGCTCTTAGTAATCGTTCCCATATCTACGTTCAATCAACAACAACCAAATCCCCCTAGAGGTCAATACCAGGTAGTCAAGACAAAGGATAGCGAACACTTTGTTTTTCCATACAGTGCATCAAATAGCGATAGCAAACATCCATTTATCTATACTTATGATAAACCAAAAGTTACAGATTGGATTTTGACAATACAAAATAACATGTCATATATTGATAGGCAAGGTGCAAAGACTATTGTAAAATTGCGTGAACCTGCACCGAGTGAAAAATTCATTGAAATTGTGACGTTCGGTGATGTTTCCAAGAAGTTCTGGGCCGCCGTAAATACAAAAGAATCTGGATATGTTCGAATTTATGAACGTGATACTAATGGATGGTTTACAGACCAGCCAATAAGTATAGGTTATGCAAGCAATCAGGGTCTAACTATTACTAATGGTAAGAGAATTATCATTGACCGGTTGTCTATAAGTGGTTTTTCACTCGATTCGATTGAAGTTTATGGTGCAAATGAGCCAGAATCGCTACTTAATACTTATGCAGGTAATATTTCATTTGATCTAATTTTTGGAAATCCTGCCGATTCTCCTATTTACTATTTGCCACTTGGCATGTTAATTGGGGTCGGTGGGATTCTTACCGGATTGCTCGTCTTCAAGAAAAGGAAGGTTTCTCCTTCTTCTTCTTCTTCTGGTTCATAGTGAGACTGCTACTATTTTGATAAAATTTACAGATCTTCTTTAATTCACATACTTTGCAATTTGGCTTTATTGGCAGACAGACATTCTGACCGTACATAACAAAAGTATTATTTACTTTAAGCCAGTATTTTCTGTCTATGATGCGACTGAGTTCTGTTTCAGTTTTTTCTGGAGTTTTAGTGTTAACAAGTCCTAGTCTATTTGAGATTCTATGAACGTGAATATCTACTGGAATTGCAGGTTTATTAAAACCATACACTAATACACAATTTGCTGTCTTCCTTCCTACACCTGGTAAATCTAGAAGTCTTTCAATATCATCGGGGACTTCTCCATTAAACTTTTTGAGTATTAATTGCGAAACTTCTTTTATCCTTGTTGCCTTAATATTATAAAAGCCTATACTGTGAATTATCGTTTTGATTTCTTTTATATCTGCTTCAGCCAATTCTTTTACATTTTTAAACCTCGCAAATAATTTGTTGACAACCTTAGTAGTATTCTCATCCCTTGTACGTGCAGACATGATAGTTCCAATAAGTATTTTAAATGGATCACCTTGTTCTTCGATTTGCAATCTTTTAAGAACAGTAATTCTGGGTAGTTTTTTTTCATTCGATAGAACTCTTTCCATTCTTCTGATTATACTACCCATACAATTCAATAATAACAGTCAAAAGGGTTCAAAAATGAATATATTTTTTACTTTTTCTTTCTGTGCACTACATATACACTACAATCCTCAGTACAGTATTATTATGGTAGATTATATCGCATTAGCATATGGGGGCACTGAAGTGGGTGGATCGCTACAATTATTACGTAAATGATACGATGATAATTGGTTATCTATAGCATATGTAATTCATTTGTATATATCGCTAATTTTGAGCACAATATGCATCTTTTGGAAGCAGAATCTTTATTACAGATAGTTAAAGAGCAGATTCTGACTGCTATAAAATTTTTTGTATATCATGATCATTTTATAACGTAGGAAGTTATAACAATTGAAAGAAGACAGATAAGGATAGCATATTTCTATCCACGTTCCTTCAGTCTGCTGCGGCCTGTCTTTCTTGGCGATATATTTCCAACCTTACGTCCTGGCGGAGTACTTCTACCAACTGATGATTGACGACCTATATGCTGGTGTCTTCCACCTCCATGCGGATGATAAACTGCGGCCTGTGCAATACCTCTAACGGTAGGATATAATCTTCCATGAGCCTGCATATACCTTAATCTATTACCTGCCTTTAAAAATGGTTTTTCCTTTCTACCCGCACCAGCAACTACTCCAATCATTGCTCTGCATTTTGGGTTTATAGTGAGAGACTTGCCGGATGGAAACTTTATTGTTACTCCTTCAGCACCATGAGCAAAAACAAGAGCAGAAGAACCTGCAGCTTTAATTAACTTACCGCCATCACCGACGTTCTTTTCAATATTACAAATCAGACTTCCATCGGGAATTGATTCTAATGATAAGATATTTCTTGCGGTTGCTGTTGCGCCGGTACCTATTTCGACTTTGCTTCCAACACTAGTACCATCTGCTGCTGGAATATAACAATAAGTGCCATTATCAAAATGAACCTTGGCTAATGGAGCATCTCTCCCATGTTCGTGTATAATATCAACAACAGTTCCAGAATGATGTTCTTCAAACTTGAAATTGGGATACTTCGCTGGGGCAACCTTTCCAACTGTAACTGCTCTAAATTGCTTGCCTCCACGACCTCTTCTGCGGACTAGGGTTCGCTTACCCAATTTCTTCTTAAGAAAGGAAGGTAATAGGTGATTTTAACTTTGCGTTCAATGACAAAAAACTACATAGTAAATTGATCGCCTCATTATCATCTGTTGTAGTTTAGCCGTCATTTTGTATAGGACTGTAAATATGAGAGAATTATATTATGAAGGATAAATTGAAGTAGAGATGACATGATTATATAAAGGAGTCAATGATTGCAAAGCAGGACAATATTACCCCCAAGGTTTGAGCGAAAGGTAATAAAGGTATAAAGATGAGTAAAGTGCTAGGTGTTATTGTGAGCCAGAACACTCTATCCTTAAAGGTACTTGAAGCTTACACCAGAGATGTAGGCCGCGGGGTTGCTCGAATTGATTACGATTCTATGGACTCCTTAAGTGCATCTACAGGTGATGTTATTGAAATTAGAGGCAAACGTAGAACAGTTGCCAAGTGTTTACCACTTTATCCCTCAGATGAAGGTAAGGGCATAATCAGGGTTGATGGACTTGTAAGAAACAATGCAGGTGTTGCTATTGGCGATACAGTTGTTGTAAGAAAGATTAAGGCAGTT
>DASQWW010000125.1:0-4079 GCA_035640055.1 Nitrososphaeraceae archaeon
ACGTTGTCAATATACCCATGATATGATGTATGGAAAAAATTCGATGAAGATTGGATTTACGGCTATTATCTCTTGGTTGATAGGGCAGATAGTTTACTACTTTTTATCTTGCCTTTCGCCTATCTATATAGCTCAATTGCCTCCATTGGAGGCGACGATTCCAAACATTATAATATCGTCCTTGGTATATAGGCATAGGATGTATGAAAAAGAAATCTGATTAAATAAAAAGCGCAAACATATATTCTCTATATTTTGTAACAAAAACTCCATACATAATGATGAGAAAAATAATAATGGTATTCATGTATAAATCGGTCTCAAAGAATTGTACAAATTCCTATCTTATGAAGACTTCCTTGACAACTACACTAGCGCCTGGCAGCTTTTTAACGTTTTTTGAGTTGTTTATTTAGGTTTATCAGTACAAACTTTAGTTACCACACATTTACGTTATATAATACAAAGAATCAGTGAAATTGGAAGAATTAAAGAGTAGTAAGGATTTGAACTGTAAAGTTAAAGTGATTGTTTAACTCTTAATGTCAGTTTAAAAGATGTTAAAATGTCTTTGCATCTATTGCGAATTGTGACTTCTGTGACACCTGCAAGGTTGGATACATCTATTTGAAGAAGATTAACACCAAGCAATACAGCAGCCAAATATATATATGCCGCAGCAAGACCATTAGGAGCCTTTCCATCTGCAAGGAGATGGTCGTCAGTTTTGTGTGCTATGTCGATTGCTAACCTCTCAACTTTCGTATCAATCTTTGCAACATTTGCAAGCTTTGAAATATATTGATCGATTGCGAGTGTTACTGGAATTGGTCTTGTTTGTGTTAGTGGGTAAGATAATATCGATGGTGCTGTTGTCACTCCTGAACTCGGAGATGATGATAATGATGTAACTGGCTGTTCTATAAATATGTCTGTTTCCATTACCATGAATCTGTAGTATTTGGCCGCAAGTTTTAGGCTTGATCTCTCTTTATCTGTAATGCTTGCTGCCTTAACAATTTCTTCCAACGATCGCACTATCGAGCATCGTTTGCATGCTAGGTATATTGTAGCTGCTGCCATGCATGCAATGGATTTCCCTCTTGCTTCATTTCTGCTGTCGAAATTTCGATATAATACAGCTGCTGTTTCCACTACCGTTTTTGGAAGTGACATTGCAGAACAAGTCTCATTAATTTTAGATAAAACATTGGAGAGCCTTCTTTCTTTTGGAGACGCAACTCTTATTCTTGAATGCCACTTTCGCATATTATTCATATGCTCTGCTATATGGTAATCGATTGATTTGCCGCTGTAATCTCTAGAACCAAAACCAATTTCAGTTCTTAAACCATAATTGTGTAATGAAAAGCTAGTAAATCCACTTGCACGTGTGTTTCTCGTCTTTTCCTCATAATCCGCCGAATGTGATTCTGGACCATAATCATCAGCTTGGTCCAAAACTACATATCCACACTTTTGGCAAATGTATTCTCCCTTAGCATAATCATTGATAAGACCGGATCCACATTCAGGACAACGGGTATAATATTCAGTTGTTTTCATTGTCTCTATTTATTACCTCCTATTCCAAGTTTGTGAGATCTGTTTAGATTTTGTGCGACCCCTGTTTTTAGAACCGTTCTGTCCTCCCCTAAAGGCTTTAATACCTATGATTTTGTAGGTCCTGTCTGTCATTGGCACCGCGGTTGCATAAGGGGCATTAATCGACCCGATTATTTCGATTACTTTTCCTATACGTTTTCCATTTGCATCAAGTAATATATCACCACTATTAGTCTCTTTGCCATCCTTACTGAGTTTGACAATAAGTCTCCCACTCTTTGCTAGATGTATGATCTCCCCAATCTCCTCCAATTTTTATATCACCATAATCCGTACTTATTATCATTCTGTTCTGTCAAGAATTATTTAGTTTATTGATAAACAAATTCCTATATTAATATAAAAAACTTTTTTACTTTAGATGTGATACTTAACGTCTATCGTTTGACGTAATTTGCCTGACAATTGCTATTTTTGAGTGTATTTGCGTTTGTTTCTATTACGCAAGATCTTTTGTGCGATCGTATTAGCTACCGCAGTTTTCTTTTGATTCTCCGATTTTGTTAGCGTTATATATGCTGATTTGACAAAAGGTCTTCGAGGGTATCTTGCTAGCTCATTAATTTCTTCTGTAATTGGATCATAACCTGTTTCTCTGGCAGCATCAAGTAGTTCTGTCAAAGTCGGATCAAAAACTGCCCAGTCTCGCCTTACCTTCCGTCCTTTTCGTCTCGACAAATTCTTGTTAAAGTAATCAACCCATAAGACTATGTGATCAAAATCCTTCAATTATCATATAGAATTAACGATGAATATTAAATTTTTCTTTCCTAAAACTTGTTGAACTGATGGCAACGACTTAATAATAATAGACGTCGATAAAACGCAATTTGAAGTAAAAAATAATTGATAATGATGACATGATTTTTTGAGAACCTTCTGCATTGACTCATTTCCTTACCAAGTAAATTATTTCCAATCGTGATGATAGCTACAAATAAAGTATTTAGTATACCCAAATTAAGAAGTTCTTCTTGAAGGTTGATCTTATAAGTACCTCTTGATGAGAGTCTAAATAAATAACATTACTATCATTATTGTTGTTACTATTGTCACACTCTCGTCAGCAGACCGTATAACATATGTATTTGAGGCATCCTTATCGATAACTTATCCATAAATATTTTTTTATTAAAGGATTTATCCTAATTCCTTCATCGACATCGAGAAATAGCATTTCTTCGGCCAGAAATTTTTCTTTATTCGCCTGGCATAGTTATACATATTGTTCTACAATGGTAACCATCATCATATTTAGTAAGTTAACGATTCATTAATACCAATGGGATTTTTCTGATTGAAATCTTCGACGACACTTTATCAATGAAAAAACTTAACTTTATCCACTATGATAATTATCTAAAGATCTTTGTATGTGGGCCTACAGTTTCTGATTATTGTCATTTGGGACACACACTTGATATTCCTGTTTATGACTTAATAGCTAGATATCTTAGTTTCAAGGGATTTTAGTCTCGAGTACTTTTCAATATTAAAGACCAAGAATATGAAATCCTATGTAAAGCTATCCAAAATGACAAGGAGTGATCTAACTAACAGTAGAGCCGATATAGCTGTGGAAAAGCATTTTCCAAGCGATATTCTCCTTTGAAATGCTACTGATCATTTTGGCTATAATTATTGTATGATAGGCTTTTAGGGAGTGGGATGCTTTGGTGGCATATGCATGATTCCTCAGGAGGTATGTCTAACTTTATGGGAATTTATGATATATACTGTGGCGCAAGTGAATTAATCTATCCACACCATAAATCGTGAATCACATCTTACACAACTTAAAGTTTTAATATCTAAGCCGCAACCAGTCAAATGCTGGACTCACGTAGGATTGATAAATGTAGAAGGTAGAAAAATATCTAAGTCTTTAGGAAATGTCTGGAGAATTCGAGACATGTTAAAGAAATATATTTCAAATATCATACTACTCTACATTTTTTCCAAGCATTATAGAGAGGCATTTAAAATATCAGAAGCAGAACTAGAGAAATTTGAATCTATACATGAAACCATAGGTAATACAATTATAAAGTCTGATAGCCCTACTACTCCTCCTCAATGTGATGCAGAGTCAAGGCCGATGATAAAATTCATTATGCATATGAAAGATGACTTTGACACACCGCGTGCATTGAAGTTAGTGACTCAAGTAACAAAAAGAAGAAAACCTTTAGCAGATCTAAATTAGATGGTGAGAATGTTCGGGTTACGATATTAAAAGAAGAATGGAAGATAATGAATCCACTTTTTGTGCTTTATGGGCAAAGCATATACGAGTAAATAATTGTGCCGATCTGTTTATAAACAGGAAGCTTGATGGCGATTACTTTTTTAACAGACTCAATAATGTAATATGCCAGGATGTAGACTCTGTTATAGATCAATCGGTAAACATATTTTTAAAAAAAAGACTTGATTGTTATGTTTACATTCAC
>DASQWW010000126.1:0-4008 GCA_035640055.1 Nitrososphaeraceae archaeon
CTTGCTGGTGGTCTGGGAACTAGATTACAGCCATACACATTCTTCATCCCCAAACCTATGTTACCTTTAGGTAATAAACCACTTCTTGAGCATATAATTGAGTGGCTCAAAGATATAGATAATAATAATAATAAATAATAAATAATATAGAGATCGGAAGAGGAAAAAGAAAAGTATTGATAGGGTATAGATGAATATGACTTATGAAAGGGACTAGGGCATAACAGAAATGTCTTTTCTTATTACTGTATCAATATCAGTTATCAAATAACTTTACCAATTTATAACGAAATACTATACGACAAGCATAAATTACCTTCGATACTCTACATATATTCTAATCCCTGCTTTTCCTTCCAGAGGTTAATTCTTTGATGTAGCCACGGGTAGAAGCTAGTATCGCCATTTTCAAATTCCTTTTTGATTATTTTTACAACAGTTTTTGAAACTTGTCCTGGTCTCCCGTATATCTGTTTTTTATCCTTCAGACGCATTCCCAGTCCCTCTCTTCTATTATACGCTTCCTTAACAATTGAAGTGATCCATCTTGGATTTACGGGTGGAATCAATATATTGCTTTTCGCATCAAACACTGTCTCCGGCCTATCAGTATTCAATCTAACAGTTAATGACAGCACATCCGAGAAATAAAGTAATTCCTCTTGCATAGATCCAGAATCAGTCATTTCAGCCCAGCAATGACCACTATCTAAAAATTCTATAACGTTAGAATATTCTTTCCAAAGTGGTGTGATCATAAATTTATGAGGATAATTATTGGCAAGGTTTTGTAACTTCGTTTGTAAGTGATATGCCTTCAAAGCAGATGCAGTGGCATTCAGCATAACAAGGACTACTTTGTGTTCTGTATTTTTTACAAGATTTACGAGCCCATTAATAATAGAAGTAAATCTGTGATGTGTAAGGTTTTCACGTCTATGGATATCCATTCTAATCCATTCACCAGATTCCAGTTTTGGATAAATATCGAAGACACTTAGAGAAGGTTTTTGCTTTCTTTTCAAATGAATTGCATCTACTACAGAGTTACCTACTATGTGAATAAATTCTTCAGGATATCCTTCTCTGATAAGATTATCTTTATTCAACTTTGTTGGAGCAAAAAAATATTGAGTGCCAGCAGAACAAATCCAAGTGTCTATTTGCTCAGGAAACGGCTCTTCTCTTGCCAGGAACCATTTACCTTCAAATTGACCCTCAATGAATTTTTCTACAACACTTTTCGAAGGTTCTTGAAAAATTTTTAAATGTTTCATTACTTCAGGACTCATCGATCTCAAACCTGCTTCGTTTTGTCCCACTTTCTGTCCCATCCCAAAAACCCAAGCTAAAGGAGCGATTCCAGCAACTAGGGTGTCTCCATGAACTATTGGAAGTAGTTGTATGTTTGTATCAAAATTTTTTTTACAATATCGTCCGAAGGACCCAAACTTAATTATAAGCTCACCTGCCTTTTCCATTAGGTCGCCACGAATTTGTAAATTACATCCAATAAAATTGTGCAAATCAAACTCTTTTATTCCAAAACCTAGCGTATCATCGAAATGCTGTCCTGTATCAATTACAAATACTGGCAGCTTTTCTTTGATTGCTTCAACAACAATAGGAGCCTGTTTATAAAAATCTGGTTTTGTTCCAATTACTATTGATAAAACTGGACTACCTAACTCTTTGGCAGTAAGAAAGGTCTTATTTAGCAAATCCTCATAGATGCTAATTGGCAAAATGTTTCTCGATACATCGATCTCTAACTTACTTTTATTATTCAATAAATTTCATCTTCTAGATGATTTTGTTGGAGACCCTTGGCTTTGTTGAATGAATAGACTCCAAGGCCAACGATACCCAAACCGCCAATAATGAAAATGTATGGAACTTTATCTAAAATTCCCACAATATACTGTTCATTAATTTCAGGCAATATCCTGATAATAATAATGACCATACCTGTGATCAGTGTGATAGCTGTTGTAATCAATATAATGCTGGCAAACATTGTTTGATAGGTTCTTGTGATTCCGATAACTGTGCCGGCTAGTATTAAACTTGGAGCTCCTGAAATCGAAATAATGAAAATCGCTAACCCACCCGGATCTACGTACACATCTGGACCCTTTCCTTGTGGACCTATTAGAAAGAAATAAAATGAGATCATAAGGGCGACGAACATAATACCCATTCCAAGAGATCCAAGGGCAACCCAACTCTCTAACTTTGCCATACTATTATCTTATTTCTTTAGTTATTACTAAATAAATCATATGGTCCTACGTTATGCCAACAAGCCCAGCAAGCTCTTTCCTACATGCAGAACCCAAAATCTCTGCTGCTCTTTCCGGCCTTATCTCGGTAATATAAACTCCAAACCCACGTTCTAGTCCAGACCACGTATGGAGTTGAGGATAAATTTCGATATGCCAATGAAGTTGACGACTATTCTTTTTTTCTGGTGACAAATGAAAGACTAAATTGAATGATGTATCCTTAAGTGCTTTTGTCATTCCACCAAGTGTGGCACGCAGAATTAGTGCTAGATCACTGATCTCCTTCTGCGTAATCTTTGAAAACGAAGTAGTGTGTCTCTTTGGATAAATCCAGAATTCGTATGGATAGGTAGGTGCCCATGGAGAAAATGCAAGAAAACTATCAGTTCCTAAAATTTGTCTTGGACCATTAGACTCAATAGCCATTACACTGCATGCATGACAATTTCCATTTTCATTAATATATCTATGTGATGCTTCTGCCTCCATTTCTATAGTTGGTGGAATAGATGAAAAGGTTACAATATTTAAATGAGGATGAGTAACAGAGGCACCAGCACTTTTTCCGCTATTAACATAAATAGAAACATATGTAACATTTTTTTGCGTATACAGCCATCGTACTCTGTCTTGAATAACTAGTAATACATTAGCCCATTGGTCCACGGAAATTTGAGGTAAATTTTGGTTATGTTCAGGAGAAGCAACTACAATTTGATGGTATCCATATGCAGACTCACTGTATAAAGGCTTATCTGTATAACTAATTGTAGAGTTATTAGTTGTTACTGCAGGAGTACTACTCTGAAATACTCTAACACACCAATCTTCTACGATATTTTCTTCACTATCAGACAGACGTTGGAGCATACCATCTTTTGCCACCAATGCAAGTAAAGCAGGCTCAGTCATTGATTCATTATTTGGACAATACGGACATTTTTCGTCAAGGGGTTTTTTGTATTTGTCTTCTTCCGGAGTTCTAGACACTATTACAAATTTATCCAGAATATAGTCTTTACGTAGATCTCCCAAATAGCTCTCTCCATAAAAGCATCGCATATTGTTTTATTAAGGGTTTTGTTAAAAAAATCACATAACATACAATCTTAGCCTTAAGGGAGTGAAAGAAGATGAAAATTTGTATAACAAATAATATACCACACTTATTTCAATTTGAGCTTTGCTTAAAAATAAAAGATTCTGTACTCCCTAATTGATCTAAATTCCGGAGGATTTTCTTACTATTATATGTTTCTCTCCGCCCTCGTAGCTCTTTTCGAATAGTACTGTGAAATTATATGAGGTAAGTAAATCTATTACTGGTCTATAATTATTCAAACCATCATGGACTTCTACAAGGATTGCAAGGTCATTGCTATTAGATAGTATATTGTGTCCGCCTCTTAAAACTTCAAGTTCAGCACCTTCGACGTCAATTTTGATCCAATTAGCCTGACTTATTCCATTTGCCTCTAACAAAGAATCTAATGTATTAGCAATCACCTCTACAAATTTACCTTCATTATCTTTTAATTTGTATTTTGTCGAAAGATAGCTGAACATTACACTATGGTGCATTGTATAACCTAAATCTTCATCTGGCAAATAGAGTTTAATCTTCGTTCTTTGAGAGTATACTGCATAATTCAATGGTATGACATTGGTTAATCTATTTAGCTGTATGTTACGATTTAATATATCAAAATTTCCTGGATGGGCT
>DASQWW010000127.1:0-2636 GCA_035640055.1 Nitrososphaeraceae archaeon
CAGAGAGGCGCCTGCCTGAATGCTCCTTGGGCACTCAATTCCTGCATTTCCTTTATGTAAAAGTCCTTTGGTGCTATACCCTCTGTCTTCATTATTTCCTTTGTAATTATCTCAAATCTTCCCTTCCCTGGTTGAAAGGTATATCCTGCTAACCGAACGGCTGGAACTATTTTGTTGGAATCGAAGTCTATACCAGGATTAAATTTTCTTATTTTGCCAAAAACTGAAGGTCCCTCCATCTCAAAGCAAAGGTCACCTTCCTTTCCTTCGAGTATCTTTTCACCATTTAAAATAGCAATACTTAGGCATTTATTGAAGAGATATGCCTGATAAGCATGAACAAATAACCTGCGAATGCTAGTTGGAATGGCTCGCAATGCTGCTATGGGTCCTTTACCATTTGCTAATGTAGACATCACTTGATATTCTATATCCATGCCTTTAGGAAGTTGTCTGAGAATTTGAAGATAGTTTTTTGGATCTTGACTCTTCTCCCGGATTTCTCTACTAATTGCAGAGTCGTACTGTGTAGTATAACATAATATGAGTTCTACTGCCTTTTTAAAATCCCGCTTTATGATTTCCTTACCAACAAGATGAGTTACCAATCTCTCACTTCCAAATCTCTGTAGTCCATAAAAATTAGCAACTTTCTCCATCTGTGTTACAAATGGAGATACGTCTGAAAATTTTGGATTCTTAATAGTAATTGTAAATTCATTCATATAAAGTGAAGATTTTCCTAGCGGATTTTCAGTAAATCCTTTCAAAGTCAGAATAGTATGAGTAGTTCTTGCTTGTCTTGGTATCTTTTTTATTTGCTCCGAAGTAGCATATTGTTTTGTAACCGCTTTTGCATCCTTGATCCCGATAACTTTAATCTTGATACCAAGTTCCTTTTTAATTTCGACAACCGCATGGTTTGAATCAATGTTTTTTTTGTCTAAAATATAAAGTGGATATTTATGCTGCTCATCTTGAGTAGATGATAAATCGTTAATTAGGGTTTCCTTTATTATTTCTGATACTTTGAATGCCTCATTGTTTTGCCTTATATAACCACCTATCCCGTTAAAATCAGTGCAATAACATTCTATTCCAGCAAGTTGATCAATTTTTGGAACAAGGTTATTCATTATCTGCTATAACTCTCTAGGAGAATTTGCCTTATATCCAATAAAAGGAAATCGGATTTTTGCATAAGCGTTATTGGTTAATCGTCTTTTGGAGCCATTTTCGAAAGTTTGAATATTTAGTATAAAATATATATATATATACAAAGTACCTAAATTGATGAGGAAATTATATGGGTTTGGGACAGTATGTAGTTAAAGAGTTTGTAAGGGAACTTGGTAATAGATCAAAGGAATTTTATGAATTTGTAATGCCGGCCATAGACTTGGTCGAAGATGGAAGTGACTTGGTTGTTATAATTGACTTGCCAGGTTTTGCAAAGAAAGATATTTCTCTTAGAGTAGTTGGAAATATTTTATCTATTAGCGCAAAAAGAGAACCTGAAGAAAGCCTTGGCACGATATACTATAGGCATAGGCCTACTAGAATAGACAAGAAAGCAGTATTACCAATTTCAATTGATGATGATAAAAAAGTAGTTGGGA
This sequence comes from Nitrososphaeraceae archaeon, assembly GCA_035640055.1. GTDB lineage: Archaea > Thermoproteota > Nitrososphaeria > Nitrososphaerales > Nitrososphaeraceae > DASQWW01. The sequence continues at coordinate 1,620 of DASQWW010000127.1, forward strand.
CAGCAAAGTATTCAGAGGGTGTTGTAACATTAAGGATCCCAATTCCAAAATCAAGCAATATTCCAATAACGTAAGGGATTGGTATGGTTAACTTTTTGATTGTAATATTGTGCTAAACTTTTCATGATGATGACAATAATGCCAACGAATAACAAGCCCTAGGGATTGTAAGGAGTATGTTAAATGTCATTCTAACAAGATAGCAAAAGTTTGGGATATTGAAATTATTCAAGGAGATTTGACAAAGAACATAGACCTGATCTTATCAGTTCCCATAAGTTTTTATTCTGTAACAAAATTTTTATAAATTATAGACACTTGAAAAAAGCAAAATATACAGTAAAGGATAAATCAGTCATCAGTCACTGCGCCAAATTCCAGACTTTTTTACTCATCCATTCTTCTTTGGATTTATTATTTCGCAATCCTCTCCTATACTGTCGCCTTCTTTAGGATTATAGTCTGTAACAATGTCTGTTCCTTCGCGGCAAATAATATGGTCAGCTCCTGATCCTCCTGTAATCTCATCATTACCAGATGTAGCAGCTATATTATCGTTATCAGGCCCACCAATAATCCTGGTGGTGCCATCTTGTTTAGTATAGATTTTTATGTCATCAGAAGTTATATTCATTTGAAATGAATTATTGTTATTACAGTCTCCTCCTTGTCGATTTTGGATATTAATACTATTACTACTATTATTACCGCCTCCTCCTTGTCGATTATTTTGGACATTAGTAAAATCATGATTACCATCATTCTGTTTGTTGAAATTTGTTGTTACATTAGCTGAAGTCTGGACATTGATGATGCTATCAACATATAGGAGTTCACTATTACTATATACAATCTTATTATTTACTTCCATACCCCAACTGTTTATTGCCTTCATGGGAATAAGCAACAATACTGTCATAGTTGTTGTAACAACGATTATTATTACTAAATATTCTATTGACATCTCTCTAGCAGATATTTTAGTACTCATTTTCTTAAATTCTAAGCCTTTACAGT
>DASQWW010000128.1:0-8925 GCA_035640055.1 Nitrososphaeraceae archaeon
TTTCTTTTCCAGATTTAGAGTCTAAGAATTTGATGTCAAAGGTATTTTCTTTACTTATATCATTTGGCGTCCAGTTTACTTCTACTTTGAATTTATCATTAGTACTTGTAGCTTGTAACGTAATTGGTTTAGTAGTAGTAGTAGGAATAGTACTACTGCTACTAGTTGTTGTTGTTGTCTGATTACCTTTCTGTATACCACTTATATTTGCATTGCTCTGTGCAAGACACGTCTGAGTGAAAGTAGACATTAACATTGCTATGAGGCCAACTACCAAACCTACATTAATTATCATTTTGTAGTTCATATTAGTTGATTAATTAAAAATATTTCTAATTGACGTAATATCTTAGCTGTTATTTTTTATATAACAATTACTTAGAAAAGGAGAATTGTATTGGATTAACATCATCCAAAATTTCAAAATATGTGATATATAGATGTCAACAGATTGGATTCCTTTTTCAAGCCCATAGTACACTAGTAGTAGTTACTGGGTCAAAGATACTTCTATGTAGACATCCTCAGGTATTTTTAATCTCATTAACTGTCTAATAGATCGGTCATCAGCACCCAAATCTATGATTCGTCTATGGATTCGGAGTTCATATTTGTCCCAGGTATTTGTACCCTGCCCGCATGGAGACTTTCTTGTGACAACTTTCATCTTTTTAGTTGGCAGAGGATGAGGTCCCTTGAGTTTAATACCATTCTTCTCCCCAATTCCTTTAATTTCTGTACATACATCCTCAAGTGTCGAAAGGTTCGTACTTGTAAGCTTTATTCTTGCTTCTTGAGCCATCCGTTTCATTCACTTATTTTTTGGTTGGATCGTATTTTTCTGTAATTGTCTTGACTACACCTGCAGCAATAGTGGTACCCATGTCTCTTAGAGCAAATCTTCCAATTTCAGGAAATTCCTTGAATGTTTCAATTGCCAACGGTCTAACTGGTCTTATCTTTACAATCGCTGCATCGCCTGTCTTTAGGAACTTGGGTTTCTCCTCAACAGTACCACCAGTTTTTGGATCAATTTTTGCAACGAATTCTGATAGAGTGGCTGCAACCTGTGCTGTATGTGCATGCAGTACTGGTGTATATCCTGGAGCCATTGCAGTCGGATGATGAATTACAATAATTTGCGCCTCAAACTCTTTTGCTACGGTTGGAGAATTATCCGCAGGGCCGATCATGTCTCCGCGTTTGATAGACTTCCTGTCTACGCCTCTTAAATTAAATCCAATGTTGTCTCCTGCTTCAGCAGATTCCATCTGTGTATGATGAGTTTCAATTGACTTGACCTCTCCAGTTACTCCTGATGGCATCACTATAACCTTACTGTTTGTCTTAAGCCTGCCTGTTTCTACTCTACCTACCGGTACCGTGCCTACACCTGTAATTGAATATACATCCTGAATTGGAATTCTGAGAGATTTTCCAACCGGTTTCTCTGGTGGTTCAAATACATCAAGTGCTTCAGCAAGAGTAGGACCTTTGTACCATGGCATGTTTTCTGATTTTTTAACTAGGTTGTCACCCTTCCATCCTGAAACCGGAATAAAATTAACTTTGCTTATATTATAACCAACTAATTTCAACATTTTCTCTACAATATCCTTTACTTCCTTATAGCGTTGCTCAGAATAACCAACATCATCCATCTTGTTAAGTGCAACTACCATCTGGCCTACACCAAGAGTTCTTGCAAGGAATGCGTGTTCTCTTCCTTGACCGCCAGGTTCTGTTGCTGCTTCCATTTCACCTGGCTTAACTGAAACAACAAGAATAGTTACGTCAGCTTCAGATGCACCTGTGATCATATTCTTAATAAAATCTCTATGACCAGGAGCATCAATCAACGTGTAAAAATACTTTGAAGTTTCAAACTTTTGAAAAGCAAGATCTATAGTAATACCTCTTTCTCTCTCGTCTTTGATGCTGTCCAAGACCCAAGCGTACTTAAATGTATCACCTTTACCTGTCGCTTCTGACTCTTTGGCGAACGCTTCAATAGTTCTTTGGTCAATAACACCTAAATCCACCATTAAATGACCCACAATAGTTGATTTACCATTATCTACATGACCTATAACCACCAAGTTCATGTGTGGTTTTTTGCTGACACTCATTACGGGTAGAACCCTCATAGGGCTTTATTTGTATTTCGTTGTGTCGATATATAATAATATCCTGAAAACTTCAAAGACAAAATTAAGAGATAGATGTGTTAGATATTGTCCTCTGATAGTCGTCTTCAAGCCGTACTATATCATTTTCATCAAATTTACCATATGCTATTTCAAGGATAACACAATTATCATCTAATGCTTTAACTCTATGTTTTGCTCCTTTTGGGATCACAATACTTTCACCGTCTTTAATGACTTGCAATTTATTTTCAAGTTCTACCTCTGCAGTTCCTTTTATAATTTTCCAGAATTCCCATCTTTCTTTATGGTATTGAAGGCTGAGTCTGCAATTTGCATTAACGTAAATTAGTTTAACAGTACACTGCTGGTTTTCATGAAACTTTTCAAATCTTCCCCAAGGTCTATCTTCAGAATAAATATCCATCTAATAAAGGACTGTATAAAGTAATTTAACAATTACTTATGTTTCTTCCTCTTCTTTTTGTTTATCATCTTCCGTTGTTGATCTTGTCATAGTATGAGAACTTTCTTCAACCTTTATAGCTTGTTCATATAGCGAGACTATGATTGCCCCATCTTCGTCCTTTACCATCTTAACACGTACTTTTCTTGGAGGATGAGCCTTTCCCCTATTCCAGATCTGCCTGTTCAAATCCTGATCAAGTTTAACATCATGACTCTTCATGTGCTTACGAGCAAATTCCTTGATTATATTGATAACCCTATCAGTCCTTCTGTATTGTGGAGTTAACCATGCTCTCCCAAGGTTAATTGTATAAACCCGTGTCAGATTTTCTTTATCGCTGGACATTTGTCTTTATCACAGTACCTCTTCTATCCAACATTGACATCTGATCTGCGCCACAATCTTCGTTTTGGATTGGTTCTTACATGTCTATGTGTTCTAATTATTACCCAAGCAGGCACTGGTCTATTTTGTTTGACATGTTTTACTAATCGTTTTTTGCGTGAAGTGTTCTTCCTAGCACCCATATTTTCAGAGAATTTATTTACCCCATTTTTAAGTCTTTGTCAGATATTGAAGTGAATAGTTGCATTGTATGTGAAACTCTGCTAATCTTAATGAGTTTGTGCTTTGGATCCAAAAACATTCTTTTACATGTATAGCTAAATATCTTCTAGGAATGTCCGTCTCATTTCATAATAAAACCTCAACAATTTATTTTTAATACTTATATAAAATAAGAATAATATAATTATTTTTCTGTTATAATGAGTCATAACCTTGTAGCTCCACACTTAAAGTAGTTCATAACCTATTTCTGGCAATTTCACATTGCCATAATCCTTGAATCAATGTTCAAGATGTCATAAAATAGTTAGAAGTTATTTTCTCAAGTTTCACTAAGAGCTGGTTAGAATTAAGGGATAACTTAAAATCTAATGTGACTCTGACGAATTTTAATGATAAACAAGTCTGAAACGAAGCTTAAGAGTGCAATAATTACAAGTGCTCTGCCATATGCAAACGGTGAAATTCACCTTGGTCATATTGCTTCAACGTATCTGCCGGCAGATATTTTTACAAGGTTTTCAAGGCTTGTTGGAAGGGAAATTTATCATATTTGCGCCACAGATGATTTTGGAACACCTGTACTAATCAAAGCAGAAAAAGAAAAGAAGACGCCAGCAGCTTATGTAGAGTTTTGGAATAAACGCGATTATGAAGATTTTAAGTTACTAGGAATTTCTTTTGATTTTTTTTACAAGACGAGTTCAAATGAAAATATTGAATTTGTACAATATGTCTGTAAAAAACTTTATGAAAATGGTCATATTTACGAACAGGATGTAATTCAATTGTATTGCCAATTTGATGATAAATTTTTACCTGACAGGTATGTCATAGGAAAATGCCCTTATTGTAAAGCCGAAAATCAGTATTCCGATCTATGTGAGAAATGCGGCCGTGTTCCTGATCAAATATTAGAACCAAAATGTGCCATTTGTGGCAGACCTCCAATCAACAGAAGTAGTAAACATTATTTCTTCAAGCTTTCTAGCTTCTCTGAAAGGTTAAAAGTCTGGCTGATCAGTAATGAAAATCTTCAATCTGATGTAAAGAGGTATGTAATCAATTGGATTAATGAGGGACTTCAGGACTGGGACATAACAAGAGATTTAACTTGGGGCATTCCTATTCCATTACCCGATGCAAAAGGAAAAGTATTCTATGGCTGGTTTGATAATCATCTTTGTTATATATCTACCTTGATAACCTGTATTCAAAGGTCAGGCCGAGATGGAAAGGAATTTTGGAATAACTCTGAAATCTATCACTTTATAGGCAAAGACATTATTTATCATCACTACTTGTTTTTACCCGCAGTACGTTTGGGTATAAATGAGGAGTATAGACTGCCGGATCACATTCCAACTAGAGGTCATTTAATGCTTCATAATCAAAAGATCTCTAAGAGTCGAAACTGGTATATTAGCCTAAGAGAATTTGTGTCGCATTTCGATCCTGATTATTTAAGATTTTACATCTCATCTATAAGTTCATATTCGCAGTCAGATATCAATTTTGATTGGGACAGCTTTTACGAAAAAATAAATAATGAACTTATAGCTAATGTTGGGAATTTCATAAACCGAGTACTTTCCTTTATACAAAAAACATTTAATGGCAAAGTTCCGGAACCATCAAAATATGATTATGAAGATCATGATAGTATTTTAGAGATTCAGCGAATAGGAGATGAAGTAAGCGATTTGCTATCCAAAAATGAATTAGATAAAGCATTGAAACGGATCCTGAAGTTCACAACCCACTTTAACCAGTACTTACAGAAAAAACAACCATGGAGCGATAAGGCAGCAGCTAATACGACCATGTTTGTTGCTATAAATGCGGTAAATTCTATAGCAATTATGCTTGAACCATTCATTCCTTTTTCATGTGAGAAAATTTGGTCTCAACTGGGAATGCCTGGTAGTATACACAGTCAGCGATGGAGCTCCGCATCGCAAATGAAAATTCCTCCGGGACAAATCCTAGGCAAGATCGAACCTCTTTTCCTTAAAATTGAACAAGAAGATGTTAAAAAGCAGAAAACAGAATTGGGAAAAATAAAATGAATAATGGAATAATTCGTGGCTTAATGGTAGGTCGTTTTCAACCCTTTCATAATGGACATTTGTATCTTGCAAAACAAATTCTTCAAGAATGTGATGAACTAATTATCGCTATAGGGAGTGCACAATTCAACTATTTCTATACGGATCCATTTACTGCGGGTGAAAGGATATTAATGATTCATGCTGCATTGTCAGAATCAAAAGTTAATCTTACGAACTGTTACATTATACCCATTGTAAATGATGAAAATAATATGAGATGGTTTGCACATTTGAAATCTATGGTCCCACATTTTGATGTGTTCTATTCTGGAAACGAATTTGTTATAACTTTACTATCCAAAGAAATTGAAATTAAAATTAAAAAACCGCGATTTGAGAAGAAAAGGGAATATAACGGAACAAATATTCGCAAACTTATCGCAAATATGCAAAATTGGAAAAAATTAGTTCCCGACATTGTTTATACAATAATTTTAGAAATAGGAGGTGATAAAAGAATTAAGATGCTTTTAAATACACAAAATAGTACGCTAAATAATATTCGGTATCCTAATATTATCAGGTGAGGGCGGTTAAGTTTTAGCACGAGACTAATTAAAAGATGAAGTTAGATTAATAACATCTTTATCTTTTAAAATTGTCAAACATAATACTGCTGGAGTAGTCTTACTCTATTTGATCTTAACATTTTAGGTTTAAATTTTTTTCGAATTCTATCTAGGGGATTGTACATATTTTTTAGCTAATTTCTCTAAACTAGCTTGCACATTAGGTTACTATGTAACTTTGAAAATATTTTTTATGCAACTAAACAGTGAAGTTTTGGAGAATTCTGCACGACTGATTTTTTGTGAGATGCATAATAAACAATGCTCTTTTGTCCAAGGATACCGTAAATGTCCTTGTTGCAATAAGAGAATGTGTCTATGCAATTACATATTATGAGAAAAATTATCAGATAAATTCGAGGAGGGCTTTATGATCTTTATGTATATGTACAGCTGATGCACTTAACTGCATTATCCTTTATAATCACATATTAGATCCAAAAAATTCCTTAAATCTATCATGGCATGAAAAGTGAAATTTAAAATTTTGTACTCCTGAGAAATGGCAACAAAAATTCCGTCCAACAGCTGAGTAAAACTAGCTGTTAGCATAATCGAAGAAATCATGATGATAAAGTCAGGCTTGGAAAGGAACAGTAAACGAACTTTAAGAGATGTAGTGATGTTAAAGGATAAGGGTATCCGATAAATACACTATTATTCTATTTACCAATGTTTTTTGGATTTAATTTATTATTTACAAATCCTTCAGCAAGATATTTTTTGAATCCGTGTCTCTCAAGTTTTTCAGTTTTGTCTAGAGTATTCTCTTTTAGTCCTTTCTTATATTTCTCAATCCTAGCTGCAAATTTTGTATACTTTAAACCCAGAATCTGGCAAGCTAAAATACCTGCATTTTTTGCACCATTAATCGCAACCGTAGCGACAGGGACTCCTGAGGGCATCTGTACTATTGACAACAGAGAATCCAGACCATCAAGGCTGGATGTTTTAATTGGTACCCCAATTACTGGAATGGATGTAACTGCAGCCACCATTCCAGGAAGGTGCGCCGCTCCTCCAGCACCTGCAATAATCACCTGAATTCCTCGTCTTTTTGCATCCTTAGCATAATCTATCATCCTTTCAGTGGTCCTATGTGCCGAAACAATTTTGATCTCATTGGCTACATTAAAAGAGTCTAGAATTTCAACAGCTTCTTTCATAATGGAGAGGTCTGAGTCACTTCCCATGATTATTCCAACAAGAGCTTTGGCTAATTTTGTTCACATATTTATATCTAGTATCATTTTAATAACTTTTCTTGCTCTTTCCGCTCTTGCTATTGCTTTCTCCACATTCTCTGCCGTTACAGTAATATGTCCAAGCTTTCTACCCGGCTTTGATATTTGTTTACCATAAACATGGAGTTTCACCCCTGGAATTGAAAATAATTTCTTCAATCCTCTTATCGCATATGGTCCATTATAATTCTCACATCCTAGTATGTTGACCATCACAGCAGCTGACATTAATTCAGGCTTCAATAAAGGCATATCGAGGATGGCTCTCAGGTGTTGTTCAAATTGAGAAATCGAGCAAGCTTCAATGGAATAATGACCAGAATTATGCGGTCGCGGGGCTATCTCATTTACTACTACATTTTCATCCTCTGTAACGAACATCTCAATTCCAAATATTCCAGCCCCTTTAATTACTTGCATAGTTTTCTCTGCTGTTTTTTTTGCTTTTATCTCAATTTCCCTTGAAATCCTCGCCGGAACAATAGTTGTATCTAAAATACTTTTATTGTGGATATTTTCTGCTACTGGAAAGGACGCAATCTGGCCTGTGGTATTTCTTGCCACCATTACTGATATCTCCTTTTCAAATGGTATAAATTTCTCCAACATGCAATCCTTCCCAGTAAAATATGCAAAGGCTCTGTGTATCATGTCCTTAGACGATATTACAAAATTACCTCGTCCGTCGTATGAGTCTTCGCAAGCTTTTAACATAGAAGGAACACCATAATGGATGCAGAGTTCCTTTAAATGATCTTCTGATTTTACTAAATCAAATTCAGGCACACTTATCTTATTCTTTTTTAAAAAGCACTTTTGCTTATACTTGTTCTGGATTATTCCAAGAGTTTCTGGTGATGGATGAACTGGGTACTTCTTTGATTCCAATTCTTTTAGTGTAGTAGAATTTGCAAGCTCTATTTCATACGTAAGTACATCAGATTTATTTGCAAGTTCTCTAATAGCATTTTCATCTTTAAAATCTGCAACAATTTGTTCGTCTGAAACGGTGGATGCAGGACAACTAGTACTAGGATCTAAAATGATAACTCTTAATGACATCCTTTTTGCTTCTTGCGCGATCATTTTTCCAAGTTGTCCTCCTCCAATGATTCCTATGCAGATAGGCTTTTGCATTATAAGTATGTCATTGTCAGCACTAGTCATGATATTTCAACTGCATTCCTGAAAAAGGGTGATTAAAGCCTTCTTCTTTGAAAAATGAAATTGTATCGTAAAATAACATCTGAAATTGACATTGAAAGTTAAACATGATCTTGATTCCTCTACTTTTAGCATCCAAGATTATTTTTGCACATTTCTAATCCTATAAATAATGAGAATGCTCTGTAGTCACCACAAATGTCTATCTTGTTCTTTGCCCTAGATATAAATTGCAATATTGTATTTGTGGTATTTTTTGAGGGGTCATAAAATACCTCAGTTTTTTCTGTGTAGGATGTCATATTAGATGATGAGGACAGTCTTGTCCAACGTATAAGGTCAAATAATCAGCTGCAGATCTTCTTAGAGAAAAAGATTTGCATAAGTGAACCTTTTCCAATATGTCATTTTCTTTAAATGAATTTCTTATCATGCTGAGTTTTTATTTTTATACTATATCAAAATATATGTTAAAGTTCATTAAATTCCTGCTAGTCTTTTTTCACTTCTATGATAATTAATTTTGCTGCTTTTAATATTAGACCCCATTACATAAGCATGTTAATTAGACTCTGTCTTACTGGGGTCTTCCTTTCTAAATAATCGTTATTGTTGTAATTGGATTTGATCTCTTGAGATTGTTTTATAAAGGGT
>DASQWW010000129.1:0-7541 GCA_035640055.1 Nitrososphaeraceae archaeon
AATTCCTGAAATGCAGGGTCAAACCATTTCTCTACTTCTACGTTATTTTTCCAATATTCACTTATCTTGCCTTCTTTAAAAGCGCTTTTCATCCACCGCAACCATCCAGTCCATTCGTTGTCACTTACTACTTTTCTTTGATGTATATGAAAAACATGTGCAAAGGTGTATAAGATATGATAAGTGTATGCCACCTCAGATGACCAGTCTGATTCATTAACATTACTCATTACCTTTATTAACTCTGGTCGCTCAACTGCCATCTGCGTAAGTCCATGTATTCTTTCATCTAGGTCATTGAGAATTTTTGTTTCTATATCTACTGAAAGACTCTGCATTTGCTTCCTTGAGAAATATAGAATTACAAACAATGTAGCAATTATTCCAACTGCCTCTGCCATACCGAATATTTAGGCTATACCAAGTTCAGACATTGTTCGTTACTATAAAATGGATATTCTTAATGATTTCTGAAGTAAGAGCTAGATATGTGTAGTTATGGCTTTGGCAAGTCAGTTGAAGAATATACTTTGCAGAAACTCAAGGAAGGCAGCTATAGAGACGATGATTAGCTAAACAAAAAAGATAGGGCCAAATTATCATAAGGATAATCTCACAAGAATGTATATACATTCTTGTTTGGTTCGCACAACTATATAATCAGTCCCATAACATTAGTCTATTATAATCTAGTGTATAGCTGTAGTATATTATAACAAACCTAAATTATCTCTGTGCTGTCATATTCTTGCACCATGATACTTTAATCTTACGATCATATTTGAAATCAATTAAATACCCAAGTCAATGGTTAAATCATGCCTATGAATGACAGGCCAAAGTCTATGACTATAAAACACTTGCTGGGATTTCAAGGAATGAATATCACACCTTCTAGGATGTACAGGAAATTATCGGTGCCATCTTTGGTAGAGATTGCCATTCATAGAAAAGAGGGGATCCTTTCTTCTACTGGTGCTTTCTCGGTAAAAACAGGTAAGTTTACAGGAAGATCACCTGACGATAAATATATTGTTGATGATAAAATTACTCATAGTACTGTAGACTGGGGTAAAATCAACAGTCCTATCTCAGAAGAGAACTTTGATAAAATTTTCAATAGAATGAAGAAACACGTTGAAGACAAAGATCTTTTTGTTTTTGACGGCTTTGTTGGTGCTGCTCCTAAAACACGCTTACCTATAAGAGTAATTACTGATAAGGCATGGCATAACCTCTTTGCAACCCAAATCTTTATACGTCCAACTGTAGAGGAACTGGAGAACCATAAACCTGAATTCAATTTATTATCTTTGAACGATTTTGCAGCAATCCCAGGACAAGAGGGAACAAGGACTGGGACATTTATTATAATTAACTTCACAAAGAAACTTATTCTAATAGGATCGACATCTTATGCAGGTGAAATTAAAAAAGCTATATTCTCTGTCATGAATTATCTTTTACCTACTAAAGGTATTTTTCCTATGCATTGTTCTGCCAATATAGGCAAAAACGGTGACACGGCATTATTTTTTGGATTATCAGGTACAGGCAAGACAACGCTCTCGGCTGATCCTGGAAGGTTTCTTATAGGAGATGATGAACACGGGTGGTCTGATAAAGGTATTTTCAACTTTGAAGGCGGATGTTATGCAAAGTGTATTAACCTAAAACGAGAAAATGAGCCACAAATCTGGAATGCTATAAGGTTTGGTGCGGTGATGGAAAATGTTATCATTGATAAATATACTCGAGAACCTGATTTTGATGATGGCAGTATTACAGAGAATACTCGAGTAGTTTATCCTATTGAATTTATTCCCGGTGCAGTGATTCCAGGTATTGCTACTCATCCAAAACTTGTTATCTTTCTTACTGCGGATGCTTTTGGAGTCCTACCACCAATTGCTAAGTTAACTAAAGAAGGTGCTATGTATCATTTTATGTCTGGTTATACCAGCAAATTGGCAGGAACTGAAAGAGGAATCACTGAACCAAAAGAGACATTCTCGCAATGTTTTGGTGCTCCATTCATGCCATTGCATGCTAGGGAATATGCAAAGATGCTTGGACGAAAAATCGCTAAGCATAATACTAAAGTATACCTTATTAACACTGGTTGGTCTGGTGGACCTTATGGAGTAGGCAGCAGAATGAATCTTAAATATACTAGAGCAATGGTAAGGGCTGCGTTCAATGACGAACTGGAGAAGGTGCCTTTCAAACATCATGATATTTTTAACTTCTACATTCCAACTTCATGCCCTAATGTTCCTTCTGAGATTCTCGACCCACGTAATACATGGTCTGATAAAGAAAAGTATGATTTAGCTGCTAAGAAACTTGCTTCATTGTTTGTCAAAAACTTTAAAAAATTTGGAAGGATATCAAAGGAAATTAAAGAGGCTGGACCAAAAGTATGACTATAAGTTAGTAATAAAATTTATTTTCAAGAAAAATATAATATTTCTAGATTTACTTGCAAATATAACAATCAGCCAAGAAGGACCCAGCAGCAACTAAAAGGTTGAGCTAAGTCAGTTGGCTGAATAATCATAAGGAAATGATCTTATTATTTATTGCTAAAATTGCACCATATACGTCATTGAACTTTTTGGACATGAACGCACAATCTGCCTATACAAAATCTACTCAAAATATTATCTGTATTTTAAAAGGTTTTAACCTTAATTATATCTGATAATTCTCTAATATGATATATGGGATATAATAGTAGTAGTAATAATAATAATTTTAAAAAACTTTGGAACTACTCTATTGGGTTCTATGGGGCATGGATTGTGCATATAGGAAGAAGTATGCACCTTTTCAATGAAATTGCTGTTAGAGAACCAATCTCTGTAAATTCATTAATTTTAAAAACGGGATTTTATGCGCCGGCTGTAAGGGCATGGTGCTCTGCTGCTGTTTCCTTTGGTCTGATCAAAGAAAAAAATGGAAAGCTAATGGTTACAAAACAAATTAAGAATTTATTACTTGACATTAGAAACCCAAATTATCTAGGTGGACAATTTTCCTACCTGGCACTTAGAAGTCTTGACTTCTCAGGGCTTGATGATTTATTTAGGTCAGGGAAAACTACAGGAGTGCAGTGTATGACACATGCTATAGATGAAGCTACTGATTGGGAACATTTCGCCTTTTTATCTTATATTAGAAAGAGTAATAAGAACTTAAACACACTCTTAGCTAGGGGATGCAAAGTTCTTGACGTAGGATGCGGAACTGGGACGTTGATTGAGAAAATGCATGCAGTATATCCAAAATCAGATTTTACTGGAATAGAGCCCTTGGATCACGTTGCAAAGATAGCACAAGAGAAATTGACTGAAAAAAATGAGGATATTCGAATCTTAAATTATAGTGGGGAATCGATGGATTTTTCAAATGAATTCGACCTTATATATCTTGGTGAATCTCTTTATCTAGCTAAAGACAAACAGAAAGTCATCTTCAACTGCCACAGAGCATTAAAAACCGGTCGTACCATAGCAATTCTAGAGGGCTTAATACCAGAATCAAAATCACTAATGTGTACGGAAGAAAACAAATTGATCATGGGAATGCAACTGGATTTTACGTTTCAAGGTCATCAGTTTATGAATAAATCTGAAATTATTGAACTTTTGAAATCTGCAAATTTTTCTAAAGTAAAACTTAAAAATATTGGTGGCGCCGTATTTATTGTAATAGCAAAAAAATAATAATAGCACTAATAATATTTTAGTATTATTGCCATTATTATTATGATGCATTTTTATTCTGTACCAATAAATCCTAACAGATCAAAGCCTTCCTCTGCTGAGGGTTTCTTTGTCTTTATCTCAGCTATTGATATCAAATGACCGTCAGGATCTGCAATAATAGTATGCTTGCCGAACGGTTCCTCCTTAGGCTTCTTGAAAAATTTTACTCGTTTTCCCTTCAATCGATTAACCGCAGTATCAAGATCATGAACCATGAAACCAACTAATATAGTAGCACCAGTTTTTAGTTTGGCTTTCTTCTTCGCAGGATGCAAAGCCAAGACTGTACCATTGCTGAAGAATTCAGTCCAATCTTTAGATTCATTTTTGATAGGTAGACCAAGAGTATCCTTATAGAATTTTATGGATTTTTTCATATTAGATACAAGGAGGATTACTGCTGCAACTTTTCTGAATGACACATTAATACAATATCTCTCCTATAGAGGCCAAATTAGAACTTATCGATGAAAATTAACCTTTCAATCTTTTCCTTTCAATCCACACACGAAGTATTATTAATTCATTATTAGAGGAATAATCCTTTGATATTGCTTTAATAAGAAGATCATTTTTGTCATTCAATTCTATGTAAGAATATTTCTTTCGATATTTCTTTCGTACATTATCACAAGTAGCGTGTTTTGTGTGTGTATATATATAAATAAAAAGCCTATCTACTATTAAACGTGTAGTATATATTTTATATATGTCTTGGTTAAGATTTTAAAATGTATTGTTAGCCAAAAAGCTGTTCTTCATTTATGTCTCAAAAAACGAGGATTGGCAACAAAGACAGAAAGAGGATTGGGATTACGTTTCTTCAATGTCTAGATTCTATCACTGGTGGGTTAAACGCCATTTTAATGTAAATTTTACTGTTGATGCTGACATTCTGCCTGTAATTACTGGAAAACTATTTGATAGAATGTCATTAGATTATCTCGTCAGGGATCATAATCGACGAGGAAAAACAACCTACCATTTTTATTTAGCTTACTTCAAGCCTATCTGGACAGACTGTCAGACGGAGGGATATTCATCAGAGAATTTTGGAATGATTCAGTGGAAAAGACCGGAAAGCTTCATTTCTTACAATCATAGTAACAAGTTCTTTGCTGACACAAATTGTGCAAGAGTTTCGCACATATTATCTCATGAAATTATAAGAATGAAAGGAAAAAAGAGGAAGGAATACTTTGAGGCAGTACATCGTCTATGGGATCGTCATATTTACGAAAATGTGCCTTACATTTACTATAATGAACGCTTTACCAGAACATCCAAAGATAGTTTTTACCGTTTTGTAACATTGGATGTCGACCAACTCCCATAATCATAATAAATAATAAATCCAATAAGAGAACAAATATCTATATCTCTTTCTAATATGATCATATAGTTAGGTTGAGTCTACAAGCAGTACTTAAGTCAGGGGCGGTTGTTTCATCTATAGGAACTATACTGCTTATTACATTTGCAGTCATTTTGTTCTCATTTCCCGTTCTTAAGAAATGTCAAGGTCTTGGAGAAAAATGTGAATTTTTTTCAACAGCGCCAGAGCCTCTTAATTCTTTAATAAATCCAAGCTTTTTAGTAATTGCTCTGCTTACTATTGCCGCAGGTGTATCAATCATTAGGTTTGGTACTTGGTATCGATACAAAAAAACAAGAAATAACATTAGTTGGCTTTCATTTGACTCATAGTCTGTCTGTGAGCCTTTTTGAGCAGCAGGATTCCTATGTAATAGGGTATGTTATAAAATGCGGCCAGTGCAGCAACTTTGGGTCCAAAGAATTGCTCGGCAAAGACTGCAACAAGCACATTGTTTACATAGCTCATAGAAATAAAAGAGGATATTAAATCATAGTTTACCTCGTTATTACTATTAATAGCATTACCCTTTTTATAATTAGCTAGGAGATTAAGAATTCTTCCAATACTATATCCAGACAATCCATATATTACAAAAAATAAAGAGGATGATATTATAGTAATAACTACAAATTCTGTATCTTTAAAGAAATAATTCGAGAATCTTGCAAACATTCCAAAATTTATTAATGCAACTACAATCATAGAAAGAGGTAACCACCTCCTATCTACGATCGTTGCTGCTCGTGGAGAGTATCTTCTAGTTAGCCACCCCGATCCCAAAGGAATGAATAAGGCAGTAGATAATAAAATAACCATATCTGATAAAGGGATTGAGAAATGTGTATTAAATAACCAAAATACTAATGACGGAAGGGTAAAGGGAACAAGTAAAGATGTAACTATTATCATCCCAACTACTAAGTGTAATCTTCTTCCTCCTACAACAAAATTGACGACAAACGGCGCCCCTAAACCAGTGGAAATACCAGATAATAATAATACTGAAAGTGATTCATTTGGATAAAATGCATTTGTTATTGCATATAGTGCCAGAGGAATAACTGCTATCTTCATTGCTGATAAAACTAGTATTCTCATAGGTTTTACAAATGCCGATGCAAGATCTGCCAAATCTAGCTTGATGAGGTTTAAAAATAGAAGTATTCCAAGCCATACCAAAAGGTACGGTGAAAATAATCTACCAATATCTGGTAACAAAATACCTCCTATCATCGAAGCCAAAACTATAACTAAAAGTAAGAGGAGATTGTAGTTGTTGTTATTAGTGTCTGCTAGACTATCAATGTTTTTATTTAAAATATTATTATTCTCATCATCATTAGTCATCGGTGTTTCAGCTCTTGATCTTCATTTCAAAAGGTTTTCAAATAAAATAATTTGGGTTTGCTTTAGAGAGAGAAGATAGACCTTGCAATTGTTGGAATTATCGATGATGCTTGGATTAGTAAGAATAATACCTACTGATATGAATGATGTCAATGGTAGTGGGAAGGATGATATACATTTATTAGAACAGTATTAAATTATATAATGGAATTAATAGTTCTGATATAAATCTTTTAAGTTCTCCCTTGTTGCATCTGATGCATTAATTGCGAAATGACTATTTATGTTTCTTAATCTTATGACAATGTTGGTGAACTTATTTAATTGTTTTGTAAATTGTACTATATATGATATTGCTGATGGAATAATATTCACACTGCGGTTAGTTACCATTTGCTTTTGAACTAAAATTATATTTTCAATTGCATTCTTTACTGTCTTGATACAATCTATCTGTTGATTAGATGTTGATTGCAAATATTTTGGTTGAAATTTGCTACTTCATTTATTGCCCTAATAAAATTTTCATTTACTATATCATAAAATATCGAGGGTATTATTTATACTGATTGATCTGGTTGAGTTGCTGCGAGCTTTGGAATTGTAATCTGTCAATTTTGATTTCATCCTCTATATAATAAAAAATAAAGACAGGAGAGGCGATGCTCTTTTACTAATACTAAAATCGCCTTGCTCCCGCTCTTCTGTTCCTATAGAAGAAGCTCTTGTAGTACAGCTGTTGCTACCACAACTACTTTTCCCCTAGTGTTTCTCTTGAGGCATGTTCAAATGTTTTTGCTGTGTTAACGCTTATTCTAGACAAGTCTTTTGCATTATCTTTTGCCTGCTGTGTAATAGTTCTAACTGTTTCCATATTTGCGAACATCATATTATTTGCTAATCTAGTTGCTGCAACCATATTATCAGCAAAACTGCTAACCACATTTGCATATATTTCAGTCATTCTTCTTGGAGACAAAAATGTTGTCCAATATTGCATTCCATAAGTATTCTCTATATATGGAACCCATGCTGATTTTTGGAAT
>DASQWW010000130.1:0-14322 GCA_035640055.1 Nitrososphaeraceae archaeon
ATGGAAGCCAGAAAATTATCTGTATTAATAAAAACATGGTTGGAGGTCTTGTCTGAATTTGATGTAGAGAAAATAATTGCTATGTTCAGGATCTATTGTGAAGTAATTTTAAAGAAGAATCCTAGGATTATTGAATATTTCAGCATAGAGTCTCTGGTCGAAGTCTTTTCTTCACTCGAAGACAGACAAAAAGAGAAATTGATCGATTGCTTAAAAGAAGTAATCCTCACTTCTCCAAATAAAGATAATCTACTAAAGCCTATTCCTGAGCCTCTACTAAAAATATTAAAAATGAAATAGTTTTAATTTTTATGGTTTTCAAAAAATGTCAGAAAACATTAATCAAGGCCATTTATAAGATATGAATAGATGCCTCTTTCCGCATTGGAAATGAATATTGGAGGATCTGAATGGGCTATTATAATAATGCTAGGTTTGATTTTATTATTTGGTTCAAAGAAGTTACCTGAAATTTCAAGAACTTTTGGAAGAATGTTGGGAGAATATGAAAAATCAAAACAACTACTTAGAAAAGAAATCGAAGAGGCAACAAAGACTACCGGCACGACGAATTATAATATAGGCCCAAAAATTACTGGTCCGATTGCGTCTGAACGGCAAAAATTGGAGATAATCGCAAACTCACTGGGGATAGATCATATGGGCAAAACTGATGAGCAATTACGTTCAATGATTTTAAAAAGGATGTATGAGTAATAGTCTTTTTGCAATACTAATACGGATCATAGTGTAATATTCTATAATGCGAATATTATAAATTTATTATTACATTGACATGATTGAATACTTAAATATATCAATTTTTACAGAACATTATAATGTTAGAGTCAACTAGCAAACCTACTGCGATAAACCCCTTCGAGACTGCTCTAAAACAGCTTGATGAAGCTGCAAAGTTGATTAAACTTGACGATGGCTTGCATCAAGTATTGGCGCATCCAAAACGAGTTCTTACCGTTTCACTTCCTATAAGAATGGACAATGGTACAATCAAGGTTTTTACTGGATTCAGATCGCAGCATAATGATGCCCGTGGTCCTTATAAAGGTGGCATCAGATATCATCCAGAAGTTACTATTGATGAAGTTAAAGCACTTTCTATGTGGATGACTTGGAAGTGCGCAATTGCAGGAATTCCTTATGGTGGAGGCAAAGGTGGCATTGTTTGCAACCCAAAGGAAATGTCTGAAACAGAGCTTGAACGCCTAACTAGAAGATATGCCTATGCCATAGCAGATATTATTGGCCCGCTTACCGATATTCCTGCTCCTGATGTCTATACCGGTGGCAGGGAGATGGCTTGGATCATGGATACCTATTCTGCTCTTAAGAAAAATTTTGTCCAACCGGAAGTCATTACAGGCAAGCCTATTGCAATTGGTGGGTCATTAGGGAGGAACGAAGCAACAGGACGAGGATTGTCATTTGCAGTAAGAGAGGCTGCGAAGAAACTAAAAATTAATATGAAAACTGCTACTGTGGCAGTCCAAGGATTCGGCAATGCTGGTCAGTTTGCAGCTCAACTTATTGAGGAACAAGGAGCAAAAGTTATAGCAGTTTCGGATTCGCAGGGAGGAGTTTTTAATAAAAATGGCATCCAAGTTGGGACTTTGAGAAAACACAAACAAAAGACAGGTTCAGTAAAAGGATTATCTGGAGCAAAACCAATTAGTAATGAGGATCTACTTGAGACAGAATGCACTATATTGATACCTGCAGCACTTGAAAACCAAATTACCAAACGTAATGCGGGAAAAATTAATGCAAAGGTTGTGGCTGAAGCAGCCAATGGCCCTACGACACCAGACGCTGATGACATTTTATACAAAAATAAAATATTGGTAATCCCAGATGTTCTTGCCAATGGGGGAGGCGTTACCGTATCATACTTTGAGTGGCTACAAAACCTTAGAAGAGAATACTGGAATGAGAATGAAGTAAATGAAAGATTAGATCAAAATATCACAAAGGCATTTTTAGATGTCTACGATACATATGAAAAGCGCGGTATTAATATGCGCAAAGCAAGTATAGTACTAGCTGTTAACAGAGTAGTCGAGGTCATAAAAATCAGGGGGCTTTGGCCTTAATCAGTTACCTTAAAGATTGTCGGAGATGTTAAAAACTTTTTCACTCAGTGGTAAATGAATGTCCGCAGGAGCAGCTCTTGGTCACATTAGGATTATTGATTTTGAAACCAGAACCCATTAGGCTTTCAATATAGTCTATGTTTGCACCTTTCAAGTATTTTTGACTATAACTATCAATAAGGATTTTTACTCCATTCTGGTCAAGTATGCTGTCGTCCTCATCAGCTTTTTCTTCAAACCCCATACCATAAGATAAGCCAGAGCAGCCACCACCTGAGACATAGACCCTTAAAAGAAGGTTATCTTTACCCTCTTGCTTCATAAACTCGACAACTTTTTCAGCTGCCTTTGGCGTAATATTTATCATTTGGCTTTGCTGTGCACTTTCCATTACAATCAACATTCATCAATAATATTTAATAAATATTTCCTTTAAATCAACAGTAGTACTAAAGGGCATAAATAAAATATTAGCTAATTTAGTTAGTAATTACTAATATTAACTTATTAAGTGGACTAGTTATGTATTTTTCTTAATGATTCTTGAGAATGTTTGAGAAATTAGCATGCTATTATTGTACTTTGACAAATGGTCTCCCAAATCAAGCATTTCAAATAGTTGTTTGAATGGACTATGAAGAGACTTCATTCCTAGTAGTCGGAACAAACCAAAAATGATCGTAGAAGATAATATACTATATATAGAGACACAAATAACTAGATTCTTAGTTGATTAATAAACTCGTTATTGATTGACTATCTTTGACCATTTTGCTAGCGAACCTGCAGCAGTCGCCCAAGTAATTACAGTGTGATAAACTGGTACATTAGCATCCTCAACACGCTTTGAAAGTTTTTGAGTAAACGGTCCACCCATCGCTCCTACCAATATTGGCTTTTTCCTTTGTTTTTGGAAATTTGCTAAAACGTCAACGATTGTTTCTTCTAATGGGTCATCTTGAAATACAAACCATGGCATAATAATATCAATATTTGGATCATCCATAAATGTCTGAATTGCAAATTTATAGTCCTCAACACTTGCGGAACCCGTAATGTCACATGGATTGCCAATTATATATGTTGATGGATAATGTTCTTTTAACGCCTCTTTAGCCTGCTCACTGATTTCTGCAATCTGTAGATTAAGTCTTTCAAAATGATCTATGGCTGCAATAATTGGTCCGGCGCCGTTTGTCACCATGGCAACTCTATTTCCTTTTGGAATAGGCTGCCAAGTCAGAGCCTTTAGAGAACCAGTAAGTTCCTCATAACTATCAACAGAAATAACTTGCATTTGGTCTAAAGCACCTTTTATAACACTATAAGACCCTCCAAGTGAGCCAGTATGGGAGGCAGCCTGTTTAGATCCTCTTATTGACCTGCCGTTCTTAAATACAACAATGGGCTTCTTCCTTTCCTTGATTACCCTTCTAGCAGTATTCATAAATTTCCGCCCATCTCCGAGTCCTTCTACATAAAGGCCAACTACTTTTGTGTCAGGATCTTCAGAAAGGTACCAGATCATGTCCGCCTCATCTACATCGGATCTGTTGCCATACGAAATCATTTTGCTCATGCCAAACGCGTCAGAGGTTTCCATAAACGCGATTCCAACAGTTCCACTTTGAGATAAGAAAGCAACATCGCCATTCTTTGGTCTTATCATCCTTGCATGACCTTGGAACGCACAATCGAGACGGTTTTCACCATTGAACATACCAATACAGTTAGGTCCAATAATTCTGATTTTTAACTGGCTCGAAAGTTCTTTTATTTGCTGTTCTATAGCAGCGCGCTCTCCTCCAAGTTCTTTTCCTCCTCCTGAGATAATTACCATATTATGAATACCGCGCCTGCCGCAACTTTTGAGTAGATCTGGAACAAATTTAAGATCAACTGTTACTACAACGAGGTCAATGGGCTCATCGCTACTTATGTCATCAAGACTTCTGTATGCTTTAATCCCCATTATTTCTGGGTATCCTTTAGCATTGACTGGAAAGACCTTCCCTTTGTACTCATGCCTTGCTAGGCTTTCAAGTACAGAATTTCCAATCTTACCTGCTTCCGGTGATGCACCTATTAGAGCCACTGATTTAGCATTAAAGAATCTATCCATAAAACTCGAATCAGGTTCGGCTGTAGAAATTGCTTCTGGATTAGGCTTTTCTCTTAAAATTACTTTAGCATCAACCACATAATAGTCATTTGGATATACTATTACAGGATTGAAATCAATACTCTCATAATAAGCTGCCATATCATTTCCCAAATTCGCAATGTTTACGAGTGCCTTGCTCAACATATCAATGTTAACTGGCTGGGAACCTCTAAAGCCCTTTAGAATTTGCTTTCCTTTCAGACCTTCAATCATTTCTATTGCATCGTCCTTAGTTATAGGAAGAACTCTAAAAGTTACATCCTTAAAAATTTCAGTGTATATTCCACCAAGACCAACCATGATAACGGGACCAAACTGTTGATCATTTTGTAGTCCTACAATCAATTCAAAGCCTGAAGGGACCATTTTTTCAAGTAGTACCCCATTGATACTATATTGTTTTGACAGTCTATAGTACATATCATCAAATGCCTCCCGAACTTCTAACTCTGAATTCAGGCCAACTTTCACACCTTTTACATCAGTCTTATGTAAGATCTGCGGAGAAACGATTTTTCCAACCAGTGGAAAACCAAGTTCTCTTGCTCTCTTAACAGCTTCATCAGCGTTGGTAACTAATGCATAGCTTGGAACTCTCACTTCATATTCAGTTAAAATACGTTTGGCAAATTCCTCTGTTATTACTTTATCCTTACCTGAGTAAATAAGATCATTAAAGATTTTCTGAACTACATTCTTATCAACCATTCAATTGTCGAGAGGAAAGCTAACTTAGTTTCTAATTAACTTTGCGTGTTCTATTAGTTGTGTTATTATTATGAGACATTGTCGTAAATTTACTATAATTAAAAACTGATAACTCTAGTCTAATAGTAGCAATTAAGAAAATTTATTCATACTTAATCTAAAAACATTGAAAAAATATGATAGCAGAAGAGAGATATTCTTTAAATCATAATATTACAACAATCAGTGTGACGGCGCTAAAATAAAAAAGCTCCAAAGACCTTCATAGTCGAAGGTTTGACAGCTAAATCCCATATAGTATTTTGACGCCGCAGTTAATAATTGATTAGTAAGCTTTATTGCTGTGGATCTCAATACCACATTAGAAATAGGAATCTAATGCTAATTCTGTATAGCCAATTACTTCCTTTTTTTATTTTATTATCCTTCTACTATTACAGTCCCCCTCATCTCTGGATGTATAGTACAATAATACTTAAATGTACCATCCTTATTCGCAATGAATGTAATTGTTTGACTTTCAAAGTATCCCAAATCTCTGGTATGTACATTAAATTCATCTATGTTAAGGTTATGCTTCGAGCGACTGTCGCCATCTTCATTAATTAGATGAATCGATTCTAATCCACCTTTTTTGAAGGTAAGTGTTGGGCTATTGAAGCCTATGGGTAAACTTCTTTTCGAACCACTCGTGGATTGACTGGTAAATACAAAACCTGATTGGGGAGAATGTGTAGCCTTGATAAAGGTATTTCTAGGTGGTGCAAAGATGGGTGTAGTGCCGTTTACTGGAATCAAGGAATTTATTCCAAAATAGGCGATTATGGATATTATGGCCGCTGCAGCTCCTAATCCAATTATCATTTTACCTTTAGGGAACTTTTTGTTTTGAACTTTGCGTTGTTTAGCTCTTTTTGTCATAAGGAAAATTACATCTAATATTATATATTTATCTAATGATTAACACAGTTAATTCAGAGTAGATAAATTGCGGCGGGATAAATCAACGTATATATGATAGGTCTGTGTTTTGGACTAAAAGAATTTTTATCTGCTGAATTTAAATCAAGCATTTTGTAGTGAGACCATTTTCCTATATCAGTCAAAATCAGTTCCAAGTATAACATGCTCTTTCCATTCTGTGAATTTATAAGCTTTAACCATTATCATACTTCAAATTAATTAATCATCTTCTCGGTTGTGAAGACTTAAATGTGACTTTATGAATTGTCGTCTATGCTATCAAATCGTACTTGCTGTTTAGAGGAGTAGAGAATGACCGAGAGGATTAAATTAACTTCTGATGAACTGCGATTAATGTCCCTTTTTCAGAGTGTTACTAGTGCTACTGCAAGAGACTGCATTGTAGACGAAAAGATGGATCGAGTTATTTTCATAGTGAATAAAGGTCAGATGGGACTCGCGATTGGGAAAGGCGGAGCAACAATTAAGCAACTACAAAATGTTGTCACAAAAAAGGTTGAGCTTGTAGAATATTCAGATGATGCATCAGAATTTATTTGTAATATATTAAATTCTGATATGATTAATGAAATAAAGATTAACGAAAGAATAGATGGTACAAAACAGGCGGTTGTTGTTGTAGAAGCAAAGAAAAAGGGTGTGGTTGTTGGAAGGGAAGGCAGAAATGCTGAAAAGGCAAGACTGCTTGCAAAGCGATACTTCCAAATATCCAATGTGCTGATAATAAGTCCTGAAGAAAATTTAGACAATAAAAATCAGGTGAGTATGTAATGGCACGATCTCCATTAGGACTATTTGCTGGCCGTGTTCTTAGAACAAAAAGGAACCGGTCAAGATGGGCAAATAAGTATTATAAGAGAAGGATGCTGATGCTCGATAAAAAGGCCAATCCACTAGAGGGAGCGCCACAGGCAAGAGGCATTGTTCTAGAAAAGGTAGGTATTGAGTCAAAACAGCCCAATTCTGCTGTAAGAAAATGCGTCAGAGTACAGTTAATTAAAAATGGTAAATCTATCACAGCTTTCCTTCCACGTGATGGTGCACTAAATTTTGTTGATGAGCATGACGAAGTCATGTTAGAAGGAATCGGTGGATCAATGGGAGGTGCTATGGGCGATATCCCCGGTGTCAGGTGGCAGGTTTTCAAAATTAATGGGGTATCTTTAAACGAGCTCGTTCGTGGTAGAAAGGAAAAACCAAGGAGATAGCGTAAAATGACGGCTAAGGAACATGTAAATATTCTACTATTTAATAAATGGGATACGAGCAATATTGAGATAAATGATCTTGGTCTAAAGAATGTAATTTCTTTAAAACCAGCTGCTGCATTTCCAATTACTTTTGGGAGGCATGAACATCATAGATTAAAAAAGGCCGAGGTAAATATCGTAGAGCGGCTGGCTAATAGGATGATGCATTTTGGAAAAAAATATGCTAAGAATACTGGTAGAATGGGTGGTAAAAAAGCTAGAACATTGAACATTGTTAAAACAGGACTTGAGATTATACATTCACAGACGGGCAAAAACCCAGTAGAATTACTCATAAGGGCAGTTGAAAACTCATCTCCAAACGAGGACACAACTCGTATTGTTTACGGTGGTGTTGTCTATCATGTCTCAGTAGATGTTGCACCTCTACGTAGAGTAGATCTAGCACTCAGATTTATTGCTGAAGGCGTCAGAGAATCGACATATTCTGATCCGCAAACAATTGAAGAAGCACTATCTAAGGAGATTATTTTGGCGGCAAACAATGATATGGCAAGTCATGCTGTTAAGAAAAAGAATGAGCAGGAGCGTATCGCAATGGCCTCGCGTTAAGCCTAGCATCTTATTTAATTCTATCTTCTGCTTAAAGCTTACTATTACATATTCTACAGTAGTAGATAGTTGTTTAATAATATTTACAATTATAACAGCAATACCTCAAAAGCCTTATTTCATATTGTTTATTTAACATAATAGTTACTGAAAATGTTATGAGTACTAAGGACGAATCAATATTTGCAAAGGAGGTTTTGGTAGGTACAAAAGCCGGTAATGAAATCATAAAACAGACACTGCTTCACGGAAAAGGCTATAAACAATTTAGCAAATACAAACAGAAAGCCGAACATGAATTTCCGGAGTTTGCAAGGAGGCTCATAGTTTCATTGCATAAGCTTATTACTTGTGATAATAACCCATCTGAAACAATGACAAAGTTTGTGGCAGAAGTTGGATCTCCAGAATTAGCTTTAGATTCTAAGAGAATTTCTAGTATCAAATCAAGGTTATCAAATCCTGAAGTACTCAGAGACCGCATACAAAGAATTTTAAACTCGAATTTTGTTAAAATGACATATCCAGTTTTTAGCGCATTACTTGATGGTGCTTCAGAATACCTTAAAGAGAATAATATCTCTGATGAGGTCAAAAAATCAGTAATTGATGGTCATATTATTGCAATTGATCTTAGCGAACCAATGGATAGAATCATTGACAAAGATGAGGATATTGAATTTCTTGATGATTATAAACTGCTCAATCCATATATGCTTGAGATTGCAAGACAAAAAATATCTCAAGGCGGAGATCTTATCCTAAAGACATTTGAAGAAGGATTCAAGGACGCCAAAACTGGACAGGATATTGATTTAAGTTTGAAGATTAAGCCTGAATCGATTAACTATGAAAACATGAATGAATGTTATAAGAAATACCGTGCTGTAATGGGTACGGCCGGAAGAAATATGGCATTAAATCATAAGCTCTTAGGCGATATTTTTTATTTAGGTATGGCGAAGGCAGGTGAATGTGTTGGATGTGGAAACGAAATTGAGGATGCTATAAAGAACGGTTATATAAAAATCCCATCATGGCCTCTTTATTTTTCTATAAATACTAGTGCAAAGAAAGGCTTTGAACTTACAATTAGAAAGAGCGAAATTTACCTAGATGAAGCGAGGCTTGCTCTTGAGATGCTTCCTGAAGATTTCCAATTAAAACCATTTCTGGAATTTGTATTTCTCACGGTAAGTCACTATAACAATTACTGGTATAATGAAGTAAAAAGACGAAGTCTATTCCCTAATTTTCAGAACCAAATAAACACAGCAATAAAAATGAAGTAAAACAGGTTTCTGTTACTTTTTATGACTGTTAAATGTATGAGAAATATAATAAAACAGGAACTGGGAAATGAAAGAGAAACCGTCCGAGTGGATTCGGCTTTTAATAAAATATAAAGGCATCTGCAAGGAATGTAAAAGAGAGATCCCCTCTGGAGAGTATGCGCTATGGTCAAGAAGCTCTAAAGCTGTTAAACATATGAAATGTGCAATTGAAAGAGAATCTAAGCTATTATCAAATTCTATCTTTTCCTCTACAGTACAAACGATACAGGTACCATGTTTTATATGTGGGAGATCTACTGCCTGCGAAGAACAACCATTTGAAGCGCACTTGGAGAGAACATCACTTTCTCAGATATGTATCTGCGATTCATGCATGACAGATCCTGATGCTTATGAGAATTATCAACAACAATTTGTTAAAAAGCTACAAGGGATAAGAAGGTTAAAATCTAAATTGAGTTCTTCTAATTCTTTGAAGCATGTCAAGTGAATATGAACATAATGTAGGTAAGCTATTAGCTGAAAAAAAGGAAAAATTAGAACAGTTAACGAAAAAAAGTCCTGATGCTAGCAAGGCTGAAATCGAAATGTTGATGACTGAAATAGAGACTTTGCAATCCTTATTTGAAAACTATAACCTTGGAATGAATTATTTTCGTAGGGCACGTGGTGGAAGAGCTGGACTTAGAGAATAATCATTTTAGCTTGTGTAAGGTATATTTTATGCTGATTTTCCTGGATGGAGATCTATTATTGATTAGGTTTTGTCCAAATGATACTGACTGACTATTATAATGTTTCTTAGTATTATTTTATTAAACCAAAGTTTAGAAAGTTTAACGAATTCAAACTCATATATATTTGCTGTAATGAGTTTATATAGCTAATTCTTTGCATAAAATGCACCGTTATGCACGAAGAGAAAGTCAAACGGCTATATCATATGAAGAAATCAGCTGAGGATGGAGGGGGTCTAGATAAAATCGAAGCTCAACACTCAAAAGGCAAACTGACTGCCAGAGAAAGAATAGATCTTCTTTTGGACTGGAATACCTTTATTGAAATTGATAAATATGTGATGCACAGAAATGATGACTCGAATACAAAGAAATACTATGGTGATGGCGTTATCACAGGTTTTGGTAAAATCAATAGTCGTCAAGTTTTCATTTATGCATATGATTTTACAATTTTGGGAGGATCATTGGGTGAAATGGCAGGGAAAAAGATTGTCAAAGTGATGGATCATGCCATGAAAGTTGGCGCACCGGTTATTGGTATTATTGACTCCGGTGGCGCAAGAATTCAGGAAGGCGTCATGAGTCTTGATAGTTATAGTGATATCTTTTTTAGAAATACACTGGCATCAGGAGTCATACCCCAAATAACTGCAAGTATTGGTCCCTGTGCTGGTGGCGCGGTATATTCTCCTGCGATGACTGATTTTGTTATAATGGTAGAAAACATCGGTCAAATGTTTGTTACAGGCCCTGAAGTAGTAAAGGAAGTCCTAAGTCAGGACGTGTCATTTGAAGAATTAGGCGGGGCTAAAACTCATGCAACAAAGTCGGGCGTAGCACACTTTGTTGCCAAAAATGAATATGAGTGTATGGATAAAATAAAGAAGCTGTTGTCATTTATTCCACAAAATAATAGTGAAGAGGCTCCAATAACCCAAAGTACAGATGATCCCAATAGGCTAGATGCTAATCTAATCAATTTCATACCTCAAAATCCCTATCAGGGGTATGATATCAAGCAAATAATGAGGTCTATTGTAGATAATGGCGAGCTTTTCGAGGTACATGAATTATTTGCAGAAAATATAGTTGTCTGCTTTGCAAGAATGGCTTCTAGATCAGTAGGAATTGTTGCTAATCAACCAATGTATCTTGCTGGAGCACTGGATATAAATTCATCAAATAAGGCTGCACGTTTCATCAGATTCTGTGATGCATTTAACATTCCTATTATCACACTGGTCGATACTCCAGGTTATCTTCCAGGGACCGATCAGGAACATAACGGAATTATTAGGCACGGCAGTAAGCTACTCTTTGCATATTGTGAAGCAACAGTTCCAAAGATAACTTGCATTATAGGCAAAGCATACGGAGGTGCATATATTGCTATGGGAAGCAAGAATCTAAGAGCGGACGTAAATTATGCATGGCCCACAGCGGAAATAGCTGTACTTGGACCTGAAGCAGCAATTACAATTATTCACCGAAGGGATTTAAAGGAATCTATTAATGCAATGGAGACCAAGAAGAAGCTTGCAAAGGAATACCGTGACAAGTTTGCCAATCCTTATATAGCAGCTGAAAAAGGCATTATTGATTTGGTAATAGATCCCATGGAGACTCGACCAATGATAATTCATGCACTTAATGCATTAGTAAACAAGAAAGAATCTAGACCATGGAAGAAGCATGGAAACATGAACTTATAGCGTAGTGGTGTATTATAATACAAGCTTCAAAGTATGATAAACAAAATTTCTAGCATTTTAATTGCAAATAGAGGCGAAATTGCTCTCAGAATCATACGCGCCTGTAGGGAGTTAGGAATAAAATCAATTGCAATTTATTCAGATGAGGATACCAGATCAATTCATGTCAAAAGAGCTGATGAGGCCTACTATATTGGTCCAGCCGCTGCTTCAGAAAGCTATCTTAACATAAACAAAATTATTGAAACGGCAAGGGCATTAGGTGCGGATGCTATTCATCCAGGCTACGGTTTTCTGTCTGAAAATGAATATTTTGCAAAGGAATGCGAAAAGAACGGTGTTATATTTATTGGACCAAAAAGCGGTGCCATGGAGGTTACTGGAGACAAAATGAAATGCAAAGCTATTATGAGAAAAGCAAATGTTCCTACCATTCCTGGCAGTGATGGAGTTATTGACAATGTCGAAGAAGCATTAGACATAGCCCATAATGCTGGATATCCTGTTCTCTTAAAATCCGCATTTGGTGGAGGAGGCAGAGGCATTAGGCTAGCCAAAGACGAGAAGCAGTTAAGACAGGAGTTTGAAATGGCATCAGCTGAATCCAAAGCAGCTTTTGGAAAGGCAGCACTTTATGTTGAAAAGTATCTTCAAGGAGTTAGACATATCGAGTTTCAGTTAATAAGAGACTCACATAAAAATGGTCGACATTTATTTGAACGTGAATGTTCTATACAGAGAAGACATCAGAAGCTTATTGAAATATCCCCATCACCAGTAGTAGATCAAAAAAACAGAGAAGAAATAGGTGAAACTGCAGTGACAGCTGCTGCTGCTGTTGATTATCTTAATGCTGGTACAGCAGAATTTTTACGCGATCAGAAAGGAAACTTTTACTTTATTGAGATCAACTCTAGACTTCAGGTAGAGCATCCGGTTACTGAATTTGTAACAGGCATCGATCTTGTCAAATTGCAAATAACAATAGCTCAGGGAGAAGAAATTCAATTCAAGCAAGAGGATGTGAGAATGTATGGCTGTGCTATCGAATGTAGAATTAATGCTGAAGATCCTTTCTATGACTTTGCACCTTCCATAGGTCCTGTTTCTAACTGCAATATTCCTTACGGACCAGGGATCAGGGTGGATACGTATTTGTATCCAGGGTGTACTGTATCGGGATACTATGACTCATTAATAGCAAAACTAATTGCATGGGGAAGAGATTTTGAAGAAGCACGACTAAGAATGAAGAATAGTTTAAATGAATTTACAATAGAAGGTGTTAATACTACAATTCCATTATACAGGACAATAATGGACGAGAGAAACTTTACTACAGGGGAACTTTCCACAGATTACCTTGAGAGATTTAATCTAATACATCAAATGAACGAGGAAGCAAAAGAACAGTCAAAGAAAAAATCTCTTGCAGCTATAGCGGCAGTACTTTTGCACTCAGAGTTTATTAAGAGAGGTCTTTCTTCAACTGATAATAATATGCTTACAAAATCAAACTGGAAAAAAGTGAGGTGAAAATATGGAATTTAAAGTGGTAAATCTAGCGCAGGTATTGGATGGTGAGATAATGAGTACTCTAGGTAAAGGTTCCATTCTGGTTAAGATCAATGGAACTGAGCATATGCTTTATTTATTAAAAGCAGATACGAATGAATTAGAATTTATGCTAGATAGTTCTTATCATTATGCTAGAATAGTTTCTTCAAATAGTGCTGAAACAAAAATTTTAATCGACAATCAACTATTAATAGTAAAAAGATATTCTAAGATGACGGAAGTCCTAGAAAAATCATTACCTTCAGCAAAAGCCGGTGATGCTGAAAACATTTTAATTAGCCAAATTCCCGGTAGAGTAGTCACAATATCAGCGAAAACCGGAGCATCTGTCAAGAAAGGTGATGTAGTCATGGTATTGGAATCAATGAAAATGCAGATTGCTGTGAAGGCTCACAAGGATGGTAATATCAAAGAAATAAAGGTAGAAGAAGGAAAAACTGTAGGTAGAAATGATGTGATGGCGATAATAGAATAAAAAGGAAGTTATTATAACATAATTTTAATTGTTGTTGTTGTTGTTTATAATCCTCTTATAAATTGAATATATAGCAGTTGTAAGATAAATCTATGAATCTGTTATGTCTAAAACTAAATCAATCATCTAGATAAATTTATAAGGCATATCCAAAATAAAAACCTCTCTGCAGTATTTTACCAATCATCTTCGAAAGATAAAAAGAAGAAAATTGCTGCTATGGATAAAAAAAATAGTGCAACTAAATGGACCTGTAGAACAGATAAAAAATAATAATGAAGAATATCAGAAAATCGAACAAAAAGTAAATAGTATTTTAACAGATAAAAAGGTGATAATACTTACTGCTGTCATTTCAGTATTAGCAACACTAAGAAATGATCCTGATAAATAACTCCTAATTTATGATGCTGCAGCATTACCATCTATGAATACAATAATATCCTCATCACAAAATTCTGAAAGTTCGCTACATCCTCATCATAAAAGAATTCTAAAACTGGCTGAGGAGTATTATGATGAATTGTTAAAATTTGCTGCTCACAATGCTCTATCATCAGCAATTGAAAAGAAGGATATTATTAACAAGCAAAAAATATGTTAAACTAGATAGAAACAAATCATAGCAATATTTTTTGAGTTTTGTATTTTGATAATATATCTCTACTTTTGCTTATTTTGTCGAAAGGTACACGATAAAGACATAGACTTAGATCGTTAGGTTATTTAGTA
>DASQWW010000131.1:0-6792 GCA_035640055.1 Nitrososphaeraceae archaeon
CATCTTGTTTGGAAAATATTGGATCCAACAAAATCAGGGATGTGTTTAACTGAAGCCGGACAAATAATACCTGATCAATCAACGGCAGCTATTGTAGTTCATCATCCTGACGCAGAATATTTTGTATTGTAATTGTAGCGATAAATTCGGGATATAATATTCTAGAAATTGCAATTTATTCACAAAATCCTTCGGCTTCTGTTGTCTTTAAATAATTCGACAATTCTAGCGAGACCTTTCATTGTTAGTCTTAAGTACATAAAATTCAGTTAATTTAAAAATGAACAGGACTTTACTGCTTGGAAGTATGATGGGAGGAGTAATAATTGTTTTTATTACTACAATTTTCTCCTTTACACCTAATTCAGCTGATCCATCTTCTATTCCTTTGTTGAAGGAGTATACGTATAAATTAGTTAATAAGGAGCGGCAGAAATTCAATGTTCAACCTATAAAAGAAGGAGAGGCAATAGCGGCAGAAAAACAGGCCAAATACATTCTTACACAACCCACTATCACGCATTTAGATTCGTCAGGTAATAGTCCTAGGCAGAGATATCTTCAGACAAGAGAAACGGGTTTTATTGGAGAGAATATATTTATTTATCGTTGTGGAGATCTTAGCTCGTGTGAAACTGCTATAAGTTTTGCTATTGAAGAAATAATAAAAAAAGATAAAGAAGCTAAATCAACCATATTAAATCCAAATATAACACATCTGAGCATCGGCATCGCTGTAGGTAAGGGAAAGATTGCTGCTGTATTGGACTTTGAACGACGATGAAATATTCAGTGTTGTTAATTTTTGTTGGGAGTGGGATATTTAATAATAGTATTAATATATTACTCCAAAATAGGTCTTGGTTCTTTCTGCTATGACAATAAATGATTTTGCATTAGCTTGTTCAATAGACGAGTCTCCAGCATATTTTACATATTTTAACCAGACAATGTTAATTATACAGTCAAAGAATCATGCCAAATCTAAAAAACATGATTTTGAATATATAGAGCCTTTCGTAGAAGCCTTGATTTCTCATGAGTCAATACATGTGGCCTTAAAAAAATTAGAAGATGAAAAAACATCTGATTCACTTGACGATATAGAATTAATTGTAGAACACAATGGCACAAAATTTCAGGTGACAATGAATAACCTATTATTTGCAAAGGACATGTCAGGTATTGTTTTCCCTTGATTTAGCTTACATAATTGTACTAAAAACAAAGAAAGAAAGAAAGAAAGCATTGTGCGATAGGAGTAAATACGCACAATTTTCACTATGTTTATTTTATATCTTCCACCATGTCAGGATACTCAATAGCCATTTCATCGACTTTTATTGAAAGCTTGTACCACTTGTCATTATGCTTGAACACATGTGCGGAGGTTCTTTTGTTGTTTGCAGAACCATAGCCACCTATGCGCTCGCTCAATCTTGATCTAAGTTTGTCAACTTGGTACTGGGCAATCATGAGATTACCGACGATGTTCTCTAGCTCCTGGTCCCTATCTTCTTCTAGGTTTGGTATATGATTATTATTTGTATTTCTTCTGTTGTTATTAATCTGCATTCTCAATGTACATCCTATTTCCTATTTTGTAATGAATTTCGTCGATATAGTATGCACTATCTACAACTGGAGATGAAAGGTTTGCTCCACAGACCGGTACTCCTTCTACATATTCTATCTCTTCCTCAACTAGGGTGCTCATGCCAATTAATCAATATGTTTCACACATCACATAATAATAGATAGTAGAAATCTTACCTAAAATGAAAACAAACGGACCTTATGCTAATACACGCCGTGTATGATCTATACCTTTTGACGAATATAGTAGAACAGTGCTCTGCTACTATTGGTCAAGGATTTTTTAAATGCTGTCTAGTCAAATATAATCGGTTATCTTATTATTTTTTGTTTTAGTTATCTGATTTGCAATATATTTCTTGTAGGAGAAGCTATGTAATTCAACCAACCCTCGAATAAATTCTATTTCTTCTTCCTCAAATCCGATGTTTTCATTATATAATTGGCTGAATGCAAGCTTCTGATTTATCCTCTGAAGATTTACAAGACAACGATATATTTTATCATTATTAATATTAAGCCCGTTATCAATCAAAGTCTTAAAAAAGCTTCTTTTTGCAATGCTAAAGATACCATTTACAACAAATTTATCAAACGATGATAGTATTTGGAAATGATCTCCTTTTCCTGTATACCCAATTATCGTTGCAGGAATTGGTGCTAACATCCTCTTCAAGTCTGCCTTTCTAGTATGGTTTTGATCCAATACAATTATTGACCTACCAAATGTCATAATTGCATTAAGAATTTGATTAGCTAGACGGCCATCTATAATATCTTCATCAGACTTCAGTTCAACGGGGTAGAACCTAATCCAATCAATTCTACATTTCTCTTTCTTAGCAAAATCAGTTAATAGACCTGCTCTCATGAAGATATTGTAAAAAGCATCATGTACTTCAAGAGACTCGAAGTTGACATTACATTTATTGCGTTTTTGTATTATCGCAATTACAAGATCGAAATTTCGAAAATAACCTTCATCCTTTATTCTTATCTCTTTATCTATACTTGGAGAAAAAGGCAAAATCTTGTTATTCTGAATGTGATTTGATTTAATAGAAGAAATGAACAAGTGTTTTAATTCCTTTTCCTTCATAAGCTGCTGCTGCTGCTGCTGGCTACTGGCTTATTTAACTTGTGAACTATTCTGATTTTTTGCCTAAATATATAATACCCTTTGTTCTGAATCCTTCTATCTATTTATCTGCATATCTTCTTCATATCAATAATAAAGGATTGTAGCCTTTGAAGGATATTCTTTTTATTAGCAAAGCTATTTACAATGTTGATAATAGCGCTACCGATGATAATTGCATCAGCACCAGAATTAATTACAAGCTGAGCTTGTCGACGACTGCTTATTCCAAATCCTACTGCCAAAGGAATATTTCTTGATTGTGTAACTTGTTTTACTTTCTTTATAGTATCCAAAGTGTAATTGTCAAAGGATTTTCGCGCGCCAGTTGTCCCATATACAGATACGAGGTATACAAAGCCTGATGATTTCTTTACAATAGATTGAAGCCTCTTACGACTTGTATTAGGTGCTATAAGAAATATCGTTGCAAGTCCTAATTGTGTTGCTTGCTCAACATAGAAATCAGATTCTTCCAGCGTCATATCAGGTAGGATAAATCCGTCAATTCCACTGGCTTTGGATTTTTTCAGAAAGTTACAGATACCTTCTCTTAATAATATATTGGAATAAGTCATTGCAATTATAGGCAAATCAGGAAACCTTTTTCTAATAACCTTAGAAATTTTCAAACATTTCTCTGGTGTAATTCCAGCTAAAAGTGAATGATAGGACGCTTGCTGTATGGTTGAGCCATCTGCGATAGGATCAGAAAAAGGAATTCCAATTTCAATAATATCAGCTCCCGCTTTTACCAAACAGGTAATTATTTCTATTGATGAGCTTAAATCAGGAAAACCTCCAACAACGTAACAAATTAGAGCATGCTCATTCTTTTTTGACAGTATGTCAAACCTGGTATTTATCCTATTTTTTTCCTGAAAATTTATCATGTTTTTTTCTTTGTACTTCCTTGTTTTTGAAATAACTCTGAATGAGCTCGATGTCCTTATCACCACGTCCTGATAAAGTTACAATGATGTTTTGATTTTTATCCATTTTCTTAGCAAGTTTCATCGCATAAAAAACTGCATGAGATGGTTCTAGAGCAGGAATTATACCTTCCAACTTTGACAAGCTTAGAAAAGCTT
This sequence comes from Nitrososphaeraceae archaeon, assembly GCA_035640055.1. Lineage (GTDB taxonomy): Archaea > Thermoproteota > Nitrososphaeria > Nitrososphaerales > Nitrososphaeraceae > DASQWW01. The sequence goes on from DASQWW010000131.1 coordinate 3,826, forward strand.
CAACTGCATTATCATCAAGACATTTGGCGTACAGCACTCTGCCAATGTCCTTTAGAAGGGCATGTTCTGGACCGACTCCAGGATAGTCCAGACCTGCGGAAATGCTATGACTATCAATTACTTGTCCGAATTTATCCTGTAACAGATAACTTAACATTCCATGTAATATGCCTTCAGAACCGGCAGATAAGGTTGCAGAATGTTTTCCTGATTTTATTCCCTTTCCAGCAGCCTCTACTCCATACAATAAAACTGAGGAATCATCCAGAAAAGGATAAAAAGTACCAATTGAATTACTGCCACCTCCAACGCATGCGACGAGCGCATCTGGCAATTTGTTGTATAGCTCTTTCATCTGTTTTTTTATTTCAATGCCAATTACGCTTTGAAAATCCCGCACTATCAAAGGATAAGGGTGTGGACCAACTGCAGAGCCGATAAGATAGTATGTATTTTTGACGTTTGTTATCCAATCACGTAATGCTTCATTAATTGCATCTTTTAAAGTTTGATTTCCGGAATTAACTGGATGAACTAGAGCTCCAAGCAACTGCATACGAAGAACATTTTGCTTTTGTCTCTCTATGTCCTTAGCACCCATGTAAATCTCTGCTTTCAAACCAAGCATTGCTGAAGCAATGGCGGTTCCAACTCCATGTTGGCCCGCTCCTGTTTCAGCAATAATTCTCCTTTTGCCCATTCTTTTAGCCAAAAGACATTGACCAAGTGTATTATTCGTTTTATGAGCTCCGCCGTGCAGCAGATCTTCTCTTTTTAAGAAGATCTTTGCGCCGCCGACATATTCGGTAAGATTTTTTGCAAAGTAAAGTGGAGTGGGACGGCCTGCATATTGTCTTAAATAATATGAGAGCTCTTTTCTAAAGTCAGAGTCGTTTTTATATCTTTGATATGCAGATTCAAGATCATTTATAGCTGGAATGAGAGTTTCTGGAATGTACCTTCCACCATACTTTCCAAACTTTCCATTAACAGGATAATTACTCAGCATAATACAGACTTCCTTTCTTACATTTAAGTAGTATTAAGACGTTCGCAAAGAGCGATATTATAATGAAAAATATAATTCTTTTAATTTGGATTCAATACTGGCCGAAGCTAAAATACTCGTTCCTATCAGAAAACAATCAGCTCCTGCCTCTTTCAAATACCGTATCTCTGCCGCTTTAGTAATTCCGCTTTCACTAACAACAATATTTTTTCCTTTATTTACTTTTTTGAGCAATCTTGCCGTGGTACTAATATCTACATCTAAATTATTTAAATCTCGGTTATTTACACCAATTAAATCGTAATATTTTCTTCTATAGCTTACAACGTCTTCAAATTCTTGTTCGGAATGTACTTCTACAAGCACTTGCAATCCTTTTTTGGCCGCGTATTCAGAAAATTTTTCTAAGCTCCCTTCTGTTAAGTCATTATCAAACATCGCTTTTATTAGCAATATACAGTCAGCGCCTATTCTTTTAGCACAATCTATTTGAACGTCACTAACAATTATATCCTTCATCAGTAAGGGAATATTAATTGTCTTCCTGATCATAGCCAAGTAATCTATAGAACCATCAAATAGATAGGGCTGTGTCAAAACCGACAGGGATATAGCACCGGCTGATACCATAGTCTTAGCTATTTCAACAAGATTGTTATCTATACTGTCCATAATTTTTCCTCTAGAGGGGGAGGAAACTTTTATCTCTGTAATAAGAGGAGCATGAGGACAGGTAAGAATTTGCTTCTTTATGCATAAGGAGCTATGTCTGCTGAAGTCATACTTGTCAGCATTATAAGCACCTTCGTTTATAGCTCTAAATGAATTGTCTGCAAGTGTTTTAAGTCTAAAATTAGACCTTATAAATCTGCTCATTTGTGCTAAGATCTAGCTAAGATCTGGCTTTATATTTAATTTTATTAGTATGTGATAAGGAATTAAATCCTACATTATCTTGTTATTAAATTAGAAACTGATTAACCAGTTTGGTTAAGGATTTAGATTATAGCAACAGCATAAAAAGGAAATTTGACAAAAATTCTAAAAGCTACCATGTTAAATATTTGTCTTATTATGACTGTTAATCAGTATAAGGAATCTCAATTACCTTTAAATCTTCAGCTGCTTCCACATTGCCATGAACAGAATTGGCTTCACTGATTAGCTGCGAAGTAGTATTGTATCTTGCACTAAAGTGTGATAGCAACAGCTTTCTAACGCCTGCTGTTTTAGCCAGCATTGCTGCCTCTTTGGCAGTACAGTGAAAACTTTCTATCGCCGATTCATATCTGTCATGGCTGAAGGTTGATTCAAATACAAGCAAATCACAATCCTTAAAAAAATCTTTCAATTTGTCTGTGGGCCTGGTGTCGCCAGAAATTCCAATTTTCCTTCCAGATCTTGGAGGACCTACTATTTGGGTTGACTTTATTATCTTACCATTGTGTATAATATCTTTACCTTGTTGTAATTTACCATACAGTTCTCCCTCAGGAATCCCTAGTCTTTTTGCTTCTTCTATATTAAACGTTCCATGTCTATTAAATTCTTCTATGCAGTATGAATATGCCGGGACAGAATGATAAGCATCGCAACAACTAATTTGATAGTCATTTTCCTTTACAATAACACCTTCTCTATTGATTATATGAATATTAATTTTAAAAGTCAAATTAATATTCATGATCCTAATATTCTCATTAAGAAAATCAGCTAGTCTATTTTGCCCATATATATCAAGCGCAGATTCTCTTCCTTGCAGAGACATGGTTTGCAGAAGCCCCAGTAACCCTACACAGTGATCCGCATGCATATGAGTTATGAAAATTTTCATTTTTTTATTCATCCCCAAACCAGCTCTGATGAAATTTCGCTGCATACCTTCTCCAGCGTCAAATAATAGTAATTCATTTCCGCGTGCAAGTGCAATTGACGATAGCCCACGTTCTACGGTAGGA
>DASQWW010000132.1:0-3800 GCA_035640055.1 Nitrososphaeraceae archaeon
AAAACCTGATTTTTGTAAGAAACACCACATCGACCTAATGCTTGAAATGGGAGTTACACGTGTAGAAATAGGCATCCAATCTTTGCGTAATGAAGTCTATCAAATGGTAAATCGTGGGCATAATGTTGAAGATGTAATAGAATCATTCAAGGTTGCAAGAGATGCAGGTTATAAAATAGTTGCACATATGATGCCTGGGTTACCTAATTCATCTCCTGAAAAAGATATATATGATTTCAAGAAATTATTCGAAGATCCGTCTTTCAGGCCAGATATGTTAAAGATTTACCCGACACTCGTTCTGAAGCACACAGGTTTATACAAGTTATATCAAACAGGAAGATATAAGCCCTATTCGGATAACGATCTAATGGATGTCTTGATTGCGCTAAAGAAAATGGTACCGGAGTGGACTCGAATCATGAGAGTCCAAAGGGAGATAGAACCTAAGGATATTGTTGCCGGACCAAAGTGTGGAAATCTAAGGCAGCGTGTACTGATGAAATTACACGAATTGGGTTTAAAATGCAAGTGTATAAGATGTAGAGAGGTTGGTATAAGAAAAAGACATATTTCTGAAGATGAGGTTTTCATGAATAGAATTGACTACTTTGCCTCAAATGGACATGAAGTATTTCTAGCTTTTGAAAGTTTGGACAGGTCAACTATTTTAGGATTTTTACGTTTACGTAAGACTGCAAATCCTCATAGAGAAGAACTTAGAGAAAAGAATTGTAAAACAGGCGCCATAGTAAGAGAATTACACGTATACGGTCAGATGTTGAATGTAGGAAACAAAGGAAATGAGAAGACATTTCAACATAAGGGATACGGCATGCAACTTATGCATGAAGCTGAAAGAATAGCAAAAGAGGAGTTTGGAGTAGATAAATTGTCAGTTATAAGTGCGGTTGGAACAAAACAATATTACAAAAAATTAGGGTATAGTGCAAACGGTGCTTACGTATCAAAGGTCTTAACATCATAATGAAAAGCGAAATAATAGGAAAAGGTACTTGGATTGACAAGGTTGCCGATATTCTTATAAAACGTGAAAAAAAATTAGGACGGAAAATTGATGTTATCAGAGTGGAGAGTGGACTTGGGGCATCTGGTATTCCGCATATAGGAAGTATGGGTGATGCAGTAAGAGCATATGGTGTTGCATTGGCACTTCAGAACTTTGGATACGACGCAGAATTAATTGCATATTCCGATGACTTGGACGGTTTAAGAAAAATACCTCAAGGATTACCCGAATGGTTAAAGGAGAATTTGGGCATGCCTGTTTCAAATATTCGTGATCCATTTGGATCCTGTCATGAATCGTACGGAGCTCATATGAGTGGCGTGCTATTAGACGGACTTGACAAATTAGGAATAAAATATACATTCCAAAGTGCGACAGAAGTATATAAGAAAGGAATTCTTACTGAGGAAATCGATGCCATATTACGGAAAAGTAGCGATGTGGGAAGAAAAATAGCTCACATGGTTGGTCAACTGAAGTATAAGGAGGTACTACCATATTTTCCGATTTGTCAAAATTGTGGAAAATTATATGTTACTAGAGCTGAGAAATATTTGGCTGATGAGAAAAAAATACTCTATACCTGTTCAGACACGACAATTGGCAACAAAGGGCTAAAAGGATGTGGATATAAAGGTGAAGCGGCGATTTCTAAAGGCGATGGAAAGTTATCTTGGAAGGTAGAATTTGCTGCACGATGGCGCGCACTTGATATTAGATTTGAGGCATATGGTAAAGATATCATGGAGTCAGTAGAGATTAACGATTGGATTGCTAACGAAATTCTTGGTTATGCTCATCCTTTGCATATAAAATACGAAATGTTTTTAGACAAGAGGGGTAAAAAAATTAGCAAATCTGCTGGTAACGTACTCACTCCGCAAAAATGGCTAAGATATGGGAGTGCTGAATCTATTCTACTGCTACTCTTTAAGCGTATACAGGGAACAAGACATGTTGGAGTAGATGATATACCTAACTTAATGGATGAATATGATTTGTATGAAGATATGTATTTTGGAAGAATCCAAGAAGCTAACGAGGCGAAGTTAATCAAAGTAAAGGGAGTTTATGAATTTATCCATCATTTAAAACCACCAAGTAAGCCATCCGATCATATACCATATAGAATTCTAATCCAACAATCTTCTTTATTTTCAGGAGATCCCTACCAAATTGAAAAGGTATATAACAGATTAGCAAAGTATGGTCTTATAAAGGGGCAGAAGACAGATAATAACCTATTAAAAAAAATTAGACTCGCATCCAATTGGGCAAACGATCAGTTTCCTATTGTAGAAGAATTTAAAATTGATATGACAGATAATCAGAAAAAAGCGGTATCGGAATTAATTCAGATTTTAACTGCGTTTACAAATTTTGAACACGATCCCCAGGCAGCTAAAATCCTGCAAACCAAAGTATTTGATATAGCAAGAAAATATGAATTAGAACCAAAAGATCTCTTTACTATTCTTTATAGGATGCTTATAAATTCGGACAGAGGACCTCGAATTTCAAATTACATTCTTGATTTAGGAATAGAGAGGACCTGTAATATTCTTCGGAGATATTCAGTTAATTAGTAGATGAAGCTGAAAAAGAGCTACTTTTATATTAAATAATGCCATTTTATAAATGAGCGGCGTGATTTGAGGAAATATGCTCAAAAGCCTCCAATGATTGTGATTTCTGGCTCATGTCTTAATTTCCAGAAAGAAAGAGAAAAAATAATGGAATTTATCGGTGAGCTTGAATGGGGAGCCCATACAAAAAGTAAAACAGAATGTTCTTCTAACGGAAATGCTCTTGGCTGGGATTTCTTTGAAATTTATTTTGATTCAGATTTTGTAGAGAAGCTACTTGAAGTCCATCCTGATATACAAAAGGAGGAAGGTCATATGATTGAGCAACAATTTGTTCTATGGCTTGAAAAACAATTTAAACAAAGAAAATTAGAATATTATCTGAAGTTAAGTAATGTACCGTATGAAGGGACAAAGGGTTTCAGATTAAACCCGGATTACTATAGAGATGATAGTGAACTTGAAAAGCTGCGTTAACCTTATAAAGAAACTTTTTTTATTAAAAATGATATCAACAAACTTTTTGATATTCCTTCTACAAATTTGTTGGGGGCTACTTAACATATAAAAAATCATTAGAATTGAGGACGTTGAATGGGTAAAGCCAAAATTTTAGACAAAACTTTTTTATCACATTCAATGATTGATGTCAACAAGTGAAAGAAACAAAGGTTTTTGAAGTGAACGGTCAATGTGGGCCGTATATGTACTTTAAGTGCGACAAAAGTGCTGATGTATCTAGCTGTGTTTCCATATTGAAGAAAGGGGGAGTAATAGTTTATCCTACTGATACACTCTACGCTATAGGCTGCAATCCTTATAATGAAAATGCGGTAGAAAGGATTTTCATAATAAAGGACAGGAATAAAAATAACCCTCTTCCCATTTTGGCTTCCACAATTAAGGATATAGAAAAACTTGTGTCACTAAATAAAATAGGGAGATTCTTAGCTAATCAATACTGGCCAGGTGCTCTTACTATTATAGCTCCCCTTAAAGACAAAAAGATATCCTCAAAGGTAACAGCCAATAAATTAAGTGTTGGTGTTAGGATTCCTAATAATAAATGTGCTCTGGCTTTGCTCAAACAGTGCAAGTATCTTATAGGCACAAGTGCAAACAAGTCAGGTGAAGCTCCATTTAAGAGTTCTTCTGAAATTATCTCATCATCAGCATCTTTTCAT
>DASQWW010000133.1:0-10599 GCA_035640055.1 Nitrososphaeraceae archaeon
TCACTGATTCTTTTTTACACGCTCACAAAGAATTTATTCTGATAAGGATTGGAGGTACAACTGCCGATAAAGCAGGATTTAGAGAATACAATTATACTAACTAATATGTTAGTCAATTATGAATACTAACTCATTACATAATATAAAAAAGCGTTCATGTAGTGAATTTATTCTACCTTTCAACGTTCCAATTTTTAAGGTGACCTTGAACTATGCTTTTTTTATGGAAAAATATAGCCGTTATCTCCACTATCTCCACCAAAGCCAAATTCGTGCTCAAAAACAGAATGAAGCAGGTGGAGGTATTGGTCAATGACTTTTGGAAAAAAGTATCTCTGTCTATAAAATATTTGTAATTGATACTGTTAACTACTTCCAAGTAAATTGTTATATGATACAACGAAGATCTGTCATGGTGTCATAAAGTACCATGAATTACAATAAACTAACTCCAGAAGAAGAAAGAGTCATAAGAGATAAAGCAACTGAAGCTCCTTTTAGCGGTGAGTATGATAATTTTTACCAAGATGGAACATTTATCTGTCGAAGGTGTAATGCACCTCTCTTTTCTTCGAAAAGCAAATTTGATGCTGGATGTGGATGGCCAAGCTTTGATGATGAATACTTGCCAAATGCAATAAAGCGTGTTCCTGATCCTGATGGAATAAGAACAGAAATACAATGCGCAAACTGCGGTGCACATTTAGGGCATGAATTTGTTGGAGAACATTTGACAGATAAAAATACTCGTGAATGTGTCAATTCATTGTCTATACTTTTTATCCCAAAGGAAAAGGAGTTGCCAAAAACAATACATGAATAACGAAAAGACTGAAATCGCAACACTAGCCAATGGATGTTTCTGGTGTACAGAGGCAATGTTCAAAAGGCTCAAAGGTATCAAATCTATCCTACCGGGCTATGCTGGAGGAACAGTAAAAAATCCTTCCTACGACCAGATATGTACAGGAAAAACCGGGCATGCTGAATCAATTCAGATAGAATTTGATTCTAAAGTCATACCATTTGAAAAGATCCTCGATATCTTCTGGCATACACATGACCCAACTACCATTAATAGACAAGGTAACGACATTGGCACACAGTACCGATCTGCAATCTTTTATCATGATGAAAAGCAAAAGGAGATAGCCGGCAAATCAAAAAAAGAGCTTGAAAAAGAAGGTGTCTACAAAGATCCTATTGTAACAGAAATTACTCCTTTTAAAAATTTTTATGTTGCAGAGGATTATCACAAAAATTACTACGAAAAACATCAAGATGCTCCCTACTGCAATTTTGTCATTGACCCCAAAATCTACAAACTGCTTCAGCAGTATCGAAATGATGTAAAAGAAGTATACAAATAGCTTTTAGTAAGGATATTAGTATTATCTCCACCATCTCTACTTCTGCTTATTTTCCTAAAAGGAGAAAGATTTGAGCTTCTTTTAGTGGAGGATCTCAAATCAATATCTGCACTCATTATTGCAGTATCTCCACCATTTTAGAATTAATTTTGAGCACAAATAATGTTTGGTAGAGGTAGTGGATAGAGTGGAAATATTTTGCTAATACTTGTTGAAAAAGGTATATATCATAGCAAAGTTATGAAATCCAACAAAAAATATCTGATAGCCAAAAATAAATCGAATACATTTTCTACAGGATATATATGAATTGAATTTAAGATGAATTTAATATGGGGAGAAAAAGACGTAAAGGACAAATAATTAATAATCAAGCTGACGATGACACAATCCTACTTGTTTCATGAGGTTTGAATTTGTCCCACAATAAACCAAAGATTATGCCCAATAGTCCCCAGAATACACCAATAGAGAAAGCGCTTGCAATTCTAAAATTCGTTATCAAATCTACAGGTATTGTAATCTTATCAGGGTTTGGTGGAAAAATAAGATATGCACCAATCATTAGGATCGCATATACTACTACTGGAGTTAACACAATCCTTCTTGTTTGATTATTTTCAATTTTCTTATACCACAGAGCAAGTACTAAAGTACTAAATCCCGAAACTGCTATGAATCCAATATACAAAATCTCCCTATAGTATATGGTGACGGGATTACCTACAGCCGGAGGATTTGCAGGGTATTTTAGCACAGGGACAAGAAACAAAACAAAAAACATTATAGCAGACAAGAAAAGTGCTTTATTCTTACTGTTTGAACCTGGTAACATACTTCTTGCATACGCAAAAACTATTCCAAATAATGCGGCTATTGCTGTACCATATATTGATGCGGCAATTATCTCTCCTCCTTTCTGCCATGCACGATATTGAGATTGTTCTGCACTATTAATGGCTTCACCTTTGGCTACGTCTCTTTGAGTTTCAATTCCTATAGCTTTATCAATAAACGGTTCAACCAAAACCTGATTAATCAAACCCAAAAGAGTGCCTGCAATTGCACCAGAAAAAAGAGTTATAATAATAAAAGTTAGTGCCTTCACTTCTATTCTATAACATGTTGTTGTATGTCTATAATAACACTTAGATTGTTAATGGCATGGAAATCCTGCTGCATGTCTCAAATCATGATTAAACTCATGTATCAACATTAATTGATCATGATTTAGATGAATTCCTACCGGTGCAAATAATACCTGAGCTAACTGTCCTTGATCATAACCTACTACAAATATACCAAATATGAAAATTCCAAGTAGGATACCTACAGCCACCTTTGGTGCCTTGCTAGTTTCTATAACAACCTGTTTTATGATAACAGACATTTTCTTATTACCAGTTTTCGTGCTATATAAAGAATTGGCTGGATTATCCAACTCGAATAATTTATAGAACAGCAAATACAATTAAATGGCCTTATTTGTGATTGTTTGTTATAGGTCTAGACGATAAAAGACTATGCATACATATGTTAAAGTATTAACAAAAATTGCAAGTAGGTATGCTCCAAGTAGGATGCTTTCTTTTGAATCAGTTCATGTTTTCAAGGTATTTCAATTGTTAGATAAAAAAGGATATGTAAGCAGAGCATTCTTGTGCCAAGAATTAGCACTTGGCGAGGGCTCTATCAAAACATTGGTCAAGCATTTGCATAGACAGGGTTTAATAAAATCTACAAATCATGGAACACAACTGACAGAAAAAGGAAAGACAATAGCTTTAGAACTTCTGCAGTCTATTCCTGTTGAGACTGATATGCCAAAATGCTCAATAGCATTAGGTAAATTCAATTATGCAGTTTTATTAAAGAAAGCTAGTTTTGCTATCAAGTCAGGAATAGAACAGAGGGATGCTGCAATAAAAGTGGGAGCATTAGGTGCTACAACATTATTGTGTAAAGGTCATAAATTTACAATGCCTGGATCTTCTAGTAAAGATTGCTTGCAAATAGAGCCTAACATTGCAAAGTTGTTAGTTGATAAATTAATGCCTGAAGATAATGATGTAATAATAATAGGAAGTGATGCTCAAGATATACGAACAGCAGAGCTGGGTGCAAAAAATGCTGCTCTATTCACCATAATGATTCATAAAAAACATAGCCCGATGCAGTGACTGGAATTACTAAAAGTTACTGAAAAATTAAATTCAATAAAAACTGAACAGTATATAAAAAATCCGAAAAAAAATTTCTGACAAATGTATTCCGGAAAAAATATTTCGTTTATGGATATCGACAAGTACTATCTAACTATGATGTTTTAACCTATTTGATTATAGCCATTAATCTTTTATTCAAACTATATGATTGGTACCTTTTGAAAGCCGACACAGGAAAGAAGCACAGGAACGCTTCATCCCTAATTTTTCTTAAGATTTGTACTTTTATTTAGATATCTTAGCTCTTTTCGTATTGTTATTCGATAGGTGCAGATAAAATAAAAGTACAAGGAAGTTAAGAAACTAGAAGAAATATTCTAATCGCCCTTTCACAGCGTAATCAAGTTTATATGTTTATTTTAACTGACTACTCTAAATTCTATTCCCCTTCCAGCTAAGAACTCAATTAAGCGTTCTGCGTACTTTTCGTTTTCCATTTCAAGGCTTAGATAGACACCTGCAGTTCCAGCAGAAATATTAGAACTTAATCTATCATGCTCGACTTCTACAATATTGACACTCAGCTCTGCGATGCCATCTACTACAGTCTTTAATGCTCCCGGCTTATCTGGTAATTGGATAAAGATTTTGAGCATCCTGCCCATTTCCATAAGACCTTTTGCTACAATCTGTCCAAGCAAATACATGTCGACATTCCCTCCTGAAAGTAATGATACAACCTTCTTTTTTCTATCACCAGGATTATTTGAAAGCAAGTAAGCAAGGCTTGCAGCTCCAGCAGGCTCTATAACCAGCTTTGCTCTTTCCATAAGCAAAAACATCGTTTTAACTATTGAAGAATCATCAACTACAGTTATGTCGTCTATATATTTACTAGCGATTTCATATGTCAGTTTGCCCGGAGACTTTACAGAGATACCATCTGCAATAGTATGTCCTCCTTTGATAGTCTGCAAAGAACCTTTTGCAAGAGATTCTTTCATAGCAGGAAACTCTTTAGATTGTACGCCAATTATTTTTACGTTAGGTTTTTTAGACTTTATTGCAATTGCAATTCCTGCTGCTAGCCCTCCACCTCCTACTGGTACGTAAACTTGGTCAAGATCAGGCAAATCCTCTAACAGTTCTAGACCAATAGTTCCCTGTCCTGATATTACGTGAGCATCGTCAAAAGCATGAATAATTGTATAACCCTTCTCCTTTGAAATTTCTTGGGCTTTATTCCAAGATTCATCATAGTTTGATCCGTGTCGAACTACTTTTGCTCCATAGGATTTAGTAGCTGCTACTTTAGCCGGTGATGCATTCTGTGGCATCACAATTTCGCACGGAATATTTTTCCTTGACGCTGCATATGCTACTCCTTGTGCATGATTTCCTGCAGACGCAGCAACAACACCATATTTACTCTGTCTTTCTGATAAATTATTTACTTTGACACATGCTCCCCGAACTTTAAACGAACCTGTCCTTTGGAGAGATTCAAGCTTAAGATAAATATTTGTTCCAGTAAGTCTAGAAAATGTATGAGATCTCTTTAATGGAGTTCTTCTGATAATTCCATTTAGTAGACCTCTTGCCTTAAATATATCTTCTATAGTTGGAAGCATTCGTTTTTTATTCCCATTTTGTGTACTGTATTCATTCATCGGCATCGAATAGTGCATTCCAATTTATGCCATAATTATAATTTTGCGTCAGAGGGTTATGATCTAGGCATGAAGTGTATTGGGATATTGACGGTACACTATGCATCTATTGCAGTGGGTTTACTGAATGTCCCACCACTATATCTTTTTTCATTATAAGGCAGCAAGCACATTTTTGTTGCAAACAGCTTTTTGCTTCTTCGTGTTTGCAGATCGAGCATATACATGCTTGTGCTGAAATAATATCGATTCTGCTCTGTTGCTTTGATCTTGCCTCAACATACAACCATAATGCGATTACTGGTATACCAATTATAAAAAAAACAATGATTGTTCGTACAGGAATTCTCAGTACAAATAATGCTATACCGAAGATTATTGTACCGATGCCAAGAATTGAGATCCAACGTGTTGTACTGTCCATAATGTCACCTAATAATAGACATACGGTATCTCTTCTTTATCAACTTCTGGATTCTTCCTTCTTCTTGGTTAGTATATTATTAGTCTTAGATCTAGAGAATATATGGTAGCTCATAATATTGTTATCACACTACTTACTTTATAGTTTTTGTTAAAAATCTTGCGCAAATATACATTATAATCAGGATAAAGCTTTGCATGAATCTTCTCTTACAATACAGTTATCAGTTTTCTTTTCTTGTTAGTAAGTAGGAAAGTACTAACGTTAGAAGTGAAGTTACAATTCTTTTTAAATGAATATTTCACTTTTAGCTGGCCAACTGCCTTTCATATTCTTATATACATACATATGTATATACATAGAGAATTTACGCTAACTGTTTTTACTCCAAAATTTGATAAAGTTGACTATGGATTCTAAGTACCAATATGATAACTATCTCAAATAGATATGACAGCAATAATGTCACTTAATCAGGAACTACCAACGCCGCGCCAAGAAAAGGACTTCACAACTGGTCAAAGTTGGGGAGCGCTCAGAAAAGCTTGGAAAGGTTACAGGATTGCCAAGGTTCAAGGCGACAGTACAAAGATGATGGAATACGCGGCCAAGATTAGAAAGATTCAAGGAGAGCTGGGTATTAGCATAGCCTCATTCCCGCACCTAGGCATATCTTAGGCCTAGTCTGCTTTTCTTTTTCTTCTTTTTCAACCGTATAGATGTTTATTCATTTTGCAAACGATATGTAATTATCTCCCTTGCTACGATTTTTTATTGGCTGATCGCTTTGGAAGAATATAACGAAATTAAAGAAAACGAAGAAAATACACAATTAGCAGATGATAATATGAAGTTGAAGGAGGAGGAGGAGCTTACAACTACAAAAGAAGAATTAGAGTTAGTCAAAGAAGAATTGCAAAAGACTAGGGAATTAGCAGATAATAATTTGAATAAATTAAAATATATGATGGCAGACTTTGATAATTATCGCAAGCAGATAGAAAAGCAATTTGCCTCAAAAATTGAGTCAAACAAGGCTGAACTTCTATTAAAGTTTCTAAATATTCATGATGAATATCTGCAAGCCCTTACAATGGCAAAACAAAGTAAAGCTGAAGCTGTTGTTATTGAAGGTTTAGAAGGAATTTTGAGAAATTTTGATCTTCTTCTTAAATCCGAGGGGGTTATGGAAATCGAGACGGTGGGGACACCATTTGATCCAAATATCCACGATGCTATCAGTTTTTCATATCAAGATGAGGTACCAGAAAATACTGTTACACATGAAATTCGCAAAGGGTATATGTTAAACAATAAAGTTTTAAGACCGAGCCTCGTCGAAATTTCTAGAAAGATAGTTAAAAATAGTGTTAATGATACAGAAAAAATAGAAAAGGAGGCAGAAAATTAGTATGGGCAAAATTATAGGAATCGATCTTGGAACGAGTAATTCTGCTGCTGCAGCTATGATCGGCGGCAAACCAACTATCATACAGGCTGCTGAGGGTACCTCTATTGGTGGGAAAGCATTTCCGTCTGTAGTTGCTTTCACTCGAGAAGGTCAGCTTATTGTAGGTGAGCCTGCAAGGCGGCAAATGATATCCAATCCTGAAGGTACTGTCATGGCTGCAAAGCGCAAAATGGGAACAGATTTTAAATTCAAAGTCTTTGGAAAAGAGTATACACCACAACAGATATCTGCATTTATATTGCAAAAAATAAAAAGGGATTCTGAGGCTTTCCTCGGAGAAACTGTTGATAGGGCGGTAATTACTGTACCTGCATACTTTAATGATAACCAAAGGCAGGCAACGAAGGATGCAGGTGAAATAGCAGGATTGCAGGTTGTTAGAATTATTAATGAGCCTACAGCCGCTTCACTGGCTTATGGATTAGATAAAGTTCAGAAAGATCTTAAAATTATGGTCTTTGACCTTGGTGGAGGAACACTGGATGTTACTATAATGGAGATGGGAGGAGGAGTCTTTCAAGTTAAAAGCACTTCTGGGGATACCCAACTTGGCGGAACCGATATGGATAATGCACTGGTAGAGTATGTTGTACAAGAATTTAAAAGCCAATCTGGACTTGACGTTAGAAATGATAGAGCGGCAATGATGAGGATAAGGGAGGCATCAGAGAAGGCAAAGATCGAATTATCAAATATAGTTTCTACTGAAATCAACTTACCGTTTCTAGCATATGATCCTGCGACAGGTCCAAAAAACCTTGTTCTAACACTAACAAGGGCTAAACTAGAAGATCTGTTAAGACCGATAGTTGAAAGATGCAGAGCTCCGATGATGCAAGCTCTTCAAGATGCGAAACTGGCACCACCTGGTATCGATAAGATAATACTAATTGGAGGACCTACGAGAATGCCAATAGTAAGGCAATTTGTTGCAACAACCATGGGTAAGGAGCCGGAAGGAGGTATTGATCCAATGGAAGCAGTTGCAATGGGGGCGGCTATTCAGGGAGCTATTATTGCCGGTGACGTATCAACAGATATATTACTAGTAGATGTCACGCCACTGACCTTAGGTGTAGAGGTTCTAGGCGGATTAAAAGAGGCACTAATTGAACGTAATACTACAATACCGACTAAAAAAAGTAAGGTATTTACCACTGCAGCTGATTACCAGACCGCTGTTACAATCCATGTAGTGCAAGGTGAAAGGCCCATGGCAGCTGATTGTGTTTCATTGGGAATGTTTAATCTCTCAGGCCTTCCTCCAGCTCCCAGAGGGATACCACAGATAGAAGTTATATTTGATATAGATGCAAATGGAATTCTCAATGTTACTGCCAAAGACTTGGCTACATCAAAAGAAGCAAAGATCACAATAACTGCAAATACCAAATTATCAAAAGATGAGATCGAAAGACTAAAGAAAGACTCTGAACAATTCGCCGAGGCTGATAAAAGGAAGAAGGAGGAAGCTGAAGTTAAAAATGAAGCTGATAATTTAATCTATGCAGCAGAAAAACTAGTAAAACAGGATTTGAAGGACAAGATCAAGCCAGAACAGGCAGACAAAATCAACAAGTCTGCTCAAGAACTAAAGGATGCAATTGCAAGTAATAACATAGATAATATTAAAGCAAAGACACAGGAACTAAAAAATGTTCTCGGAGAGGTTAGTGCAGAAGTTTATAAAGCAGCCGGAGCTGCTGCATCAGCAACAGCTGCTACTGGTGCAGCGGGAGATACCGCAAACACTGGTGCTGGATCAACTCCTGGAGGATTTAGTGGTGGGAGTGAAACTGCAGCGGATACAAATCCACCACCACCTCCTCCTCCATAATATTGGTATTACTATTAGTGATGGCAATGACGGATTGTAGGATTTAAAAATATGAGCAGCAAAAGAGACTACTACGAGGTTCTTGGTGTTCAGAAGAATGCAAGCAAAGAAGAAGTGAAGAATGCTTACAGAAAGTTAGCATTACAATATCATCCTGATAGAAATAAAGCAGCCGGAGCTGAAGAAAGGTTCAAGGAAATTTCGGAAGCATATGCTGTCTTATCCGATGATGAAAAAAGAAGAAGGTATGATACTTATGGTCATGTCGGAGCCGAAGAAGTATTCAGAGGTTCTGAAGCAAACTTTGATGAAATCTTTAGAGATATGGGATTTGGAGGTTTCAGAGACATTTTCGAACAGATATTTGGAGGACGTGGAGGATTCGGTGGCATGGGTAATGACCCATTTGACTTTGGATTTAGCTTTGGTGGCAGTGGTGGGAGAAGAAAGGGGAGAGATGTCCTCTATGAAGTTGAACTTTCACTGGAAGAGGTACTCAAAGGAAGGAAAGATAAGGACGAAATAGAATTACCAAAGCTTGAAAAATGTAACAATTGTGCTGGGAGTGGGGCTGCGCCTGGAACGAAACCAAGAAAGTGCGATGTTTGTAATGGTCAAGGACAGACAAGACGTATATACAACCAAAATAGATTCTCGACGTTTGTATCTTTAGAACCATGTCGAACCTGTCAGGGTCGAGGTGAAATTATCGATAGACCATGTAGTGTTTGTAATGGTTCTGGAAAGATTAGAAAAACTAAGAAAATAAACCTAGAGATTCCTGCGGGTGTTGAAGATGGGATGACATTACAATTGCGTGGTGAGGGAGAACAGTCGGAAACCGGGCCAGCAGGAGATCTGCTAATAAGGATCCATATTAGACCACACTCACTATTTGAAAGATTAGAGGATGGTCATTTGCTTTATAACCTTAATCTTAAATTTACTGACGTTGCACTTGGAACTGAGGTTAAAGTACCTACCCTTGACGGTCAAGAAAAATTGAAAATTCCTCAAGGCACTCAACCTAATACCATTTTAAAGATCAAGGGTAGAGGGCTGCCACGCTATGGTAGCTATGGTAAGGGCGATCTATTAGTTAGAATCAACGTAAAAGTTCCAACTAAATTAAATGATATACAAAAGTCGTTGCTTAAAGAATTGGACAAGGAATTCCGAAACGAACAACTTTTTTAATGTTCCGTTTCTTATAGTATAGTAAGAAATATCATCATAGCCTTTGACTAATGCTTTATAAGAAAGCGATCAGGTTCATGATTTTCAGATACCGGCAGATGAGAGGAGAGAAATTGAGAGAATGATGCATGAAGCGTTGAAAAATTATTGAACAACAAGTCCCAAAGAATCTTGTAAAAGGACACAAACAAGTTAGAAGATGGATCAATTGTGAGAAACATCATTATTATTCAAACATAGGAATAACCCCAAGTATGTGAGGGGGTAGGTTCAAGTCCCACTCCATGCTCTGACGATATCTTATATAATAAACTAGCAATATGAGGCAGATTGGTTAATAAATATCTTTTATACGTAATCTAAATATATAATCGATGCTAGCAATTGAGGCATTAGAAGTTTCAAAACTATACAAGGGTTCGAGATATGCTGCATTAAAAAAAGTGTCGCTGAATGTAGAATCTA
>DASQWW010000134.1:0-8108 GCA_035640055.1 Nitrososphaeraceae archaeon
TGTATACAGTATTTGCATTTGAGAATAGCTTTCTATGCAGACAGAATTAGGAGGATTTACTGCTAAAAACTATATTAGTGCCCACCGAATTCTATTTGAACCTCACAATTTGATTATTCTCAAACTTATTGCCAACTGAATTTGCTGGGTCTAAAACATTTATTCCGTTTGTAACAGGATTGATTATTCTTATTGTATTTGAGTAAAATGTGTTTCTTGATGAGTCTACATTAACAAGTATACCGTTTGATGTAGAGTTCACAATGGTGTTATTGTATACTTTATTATCAGAAGAGCTTGACTTTAAATAAATTCCGTTTCTGCTATTTAAAACTGTATTATTATAGATTTCATTGTTATCTGATTGTGAAACGAATATACCTTTATCCTCCTCATGAACATAATTGTTTCTTGCAACTGAATTTGTCATATTTCTACTAAACATTATACCTGCCTGAGTATTATTATATACTTCATTATTTTCTATCCTCAAATTATAACAATCTAAAGAACAAATTATACCTTCTTCACCATTATCATGAACTGTATTATTGCGAATTACTATATCATGAGTTCCAGTATGTGGGTCCAAACCATAATGGTAGTTATGATGGACATTGTTATTTTCAATGATAACATGATCTACTCCACGCGAATAAATACCAGCCCATAGATGATGTATATTATTAGCTCTTAATATGCTTCCATGACCACCATCATAGTTAAGACCAGAATTAACTCCTGCACGAGGAGGTATATTAGGAGAATATCCAAGATATGCAATCTCTGAATTGGTAATGTCTGTGGTACCTGTCGCTTCTTTCATAACTCTGATAAAGGCTCTAGGTTCTGGCCCTATATTTGTGGCATAGGTATTAATCTTGGGGTTCCATGATGTTATCTTCACAGAGTCAATTTTCATACTGCCATAAACAATAATGCTGTAGGCAGATATTCCGTCTGAGCCTATCTTTAACCATGCAGTATCAGCTGAATCAATAGTGAACTTAGAATTCTTTGAGATAAGTAACTTGGCATTTAATAACCATATTGTATCATTGCGATCATTGCCAGCGGAGGATTCTTTCTTCAGAATACTATCGTCATTAAGTTGATTAAATATATCTGTCAAATTTGCAGAATTACAAGCTACAGTAATTAATCTTTTAGATGGAGTGTAACTTATACAAGAATAAGGAGAAAGAGGAGGAGGAGGAAAAGAAGAAGAAGCAGCTGCTTCTGCATCGAGTATGGAAACCGATAAAGTTTGCACTAACAGGATAATAAGGATATTAAGTAATGATGATATTCCAATTCTCATTATCATAATTATTATCAATTTTTCTAATTGTTTAAAAACCCAATATAAATAATAATAATAATAATTGGAGAAAAGGTTCGGCAAACTCCTAGGCTCATACGCATATGCCTGCAAAAAAACTTCTAATAAGATTCTTCTTCACGAACAACCTGAGGAGAAGATGCCTTGAATATAGCAAATACATAATCCTCTTTATTTATTCCAAGGTCGTTTCTAGATTCCTCTGTGATCCTTGATAATATATGAAATCTCCTATCTATAAGTAGATCTATATCTACTATCCCAGAGTTGCTATATTTCTTAACGTTTGTAACTTTGGCCCTTACAATATTTCGTGCGCTTGTTTTTATGGCTTCTTTTGAAAGAATGATATCTTCTGGTCTGACTAATATTCCAACTTTAGAACCAACACTGTAATATCCTAGTGTCTCCAGTAAGTGTGAACCAACCTTGAAAGTAGTGATCCCCTCCTTTGACTGTACAACATTTCCTTCCAAATAATTGCCTCCACTAAAGATGCTAGATAAGAAGGGCGAAGGATTTGAATTTATCAATATAGATTCAAGTCGACATGTATTTTCTATCATACCATTATGCAATGTAGACACAGAGTCAGCAAGAGCATAAACATCCTCTTCAAAATGAGTTACATATATTGCTGGTATATTTTGTCTTTTAAGAACCCTTCGTAGCTCCACTCTTAACCTTCTTCTTGTGGGAGTATCTAGATGTGCCAAAGGTTCATCCATCAGCATAATCTTAGGGTTTATTACAAGCATCCTAGCTAATGAAATCTTTTGCATTTCACCTCCGCTTAATCCTCGAATGCGTCTACTGGCTAGGTGTGAGATTCCAAGATCGTCTAAAAGTCTTACAATGTAAAGATTATTATCCTTTATACTTTTTTTATTAAGACCGAAAGTAACGTTCTCATACACATTCAGATGAGGAAAAAGACTAGGGTTTTGAAAGGTATAACCTATATTTCTGGATTCTACAGGTAGACTGGATATATCAAATCCATTCATAAGAATTGAACCACCGTCGGGTTTTAGCAATCCTGTAATGAGGTTTAAGATAGTGCTTTTACCGCTTCCTGTAGGTCCAATCATTACCAAAATCTCTTTATCCTCTATTTTCAAGTTTAAAGGTCCTAATGTAAATCCAATAAATTTCTTGGTCAGGTTAACCAGTTCTAGTACTACCAGTTATTGTTTACCACCCAAAGATCTTCAGCACGTCATGTCCTCTCTTCCTTGTAATATAAAAGGCAATTATAACTAAGATGGATAATAGTATAACTAAGATCATATCCGGAACAGCCTGCCTTAAGCCACCAATTGCGTTATCTTCAAAGATTTGAATAGAAATTGTATGTGGATTATATGCCATCATCATTGTTGCTCCAAGTTCTCCAACCGCCCTAACCCAGGACATTATAAAACCTATAGCTATCCCAGTCTTGGCCAACGGAAGTGAAATCTTAAAGAAGGTCTGTAGTCTAGTCTTACCTAGTACCCTTGCAACCTTCTCATAGGATTCATCAACTGATTCAAATCCTACCTGACTCGCAAGAATCATAAAGGGAGAAGCCACATATGTTTGAGCTATTATAACTCCAACCGTGGATTGTGTAAATTCAACTCCAGGAAAAGTTTTTACCAAAAGGGAATTATGACCACCAAATACCCCTAAGAGAAGAGCACCACTTGCAAGTGGAGGTAGAACTAATGGAATAATAATAACAAGCCTCAGAACAAACTTGCCAGGGAAGTTGCTATATCTTGCTAAGAAATATGCAAGAGGTATTCCAAAGAGAGATAGAAGTAATGTAGAAACTGTTGCCGAAAATAAGCTTAGGATGAAGGCATCCCAAACTTGAGGTCTTGTTAGAGAGTCTATCATTTTTGAAGGTTGTATGAAGGTCAAGATAGTAGCAAGTGGATATGCAATGTATGCTATAGCTATTCCTGATAAAATCAGTATAATGAGATTAAATCCTAGATGCTTTGCTATCATTGAGGCACACCTACCATATTAGTACTAGTATCGTGTTATGTTTCTTTTTTGTTATTTTGTCTTCTTACTATGATCTGCTCTTGCTATGATAATTGTTTAATAGGCTCTATTAGACTCCTTATGGAGGGAGGCACTTTGTCTATCTTTCCTTCAATGACTGGTGTGATGTAGTTTAATCCTTGATTTCCTAGAATTTGTTCACCTTTAGTTGACAGTAAGAAGCTTACGAAAGAGACAGCTCCATCTACATTTCTGACTGTTTGTGGTATTGTGACTGAGAAATAAATTGGTTCACCAAAGACCGTTTGGCCAGTACCTAACGTATAGGAAGCCCTTCTATAAAAATCGGAAATGGCTGGCTTGGCAAGGTTAATCTCAGGAGGTAGCGTAATATATGGAAGTCCTCTGGCAACAGCTTCGTGTTTGTATGCAGCTACTGCATCTAATTGGCCTTGCTCTAGAAGAGTCTTGAGTGTTTCTTCTGGGAAGATCTGTTTGGAGTTTCTATTATCATCTCCTAGAATTCTTTGCTTGATGGTTGAATTGTTATAGTATATGTTAGAGAGCTTGGCTGTTATGATCATATAGTATCCTTTCGGATCTAACTCAGGATCTGTCCTTCCAAACTTAAGACCTTGCTTTGAGAGAGCCTCATACCATGGTATTTCTCCTATCCTTGCTTTTTCTAGCTCATTGTAAAAGCGGCTGGTTGGTGAATAAGCGATTACCATTTCGGCAGACGCAAACTTCACTAACCATTGTGCAAGAGGAGCTTTAGCACCGTTATTAGTATTATTCATCAACTTCATGATTGGAATTGTGCCTGCACTGACAAATACATCTGGTCTTCTCAGTCCTTCGATTATCATGTTTGCAACTTGTACTGACCCCCTGGCCTCTCCTTCATATGTATATCCTGTTTCCTTTTGAAATGATGATCCGAAGCTGCCCTCAAATGTCTTTAGAAGTGAAGCAGCGTACATTACAGAGACTTTTCCTTCTTTGTTGAAAGAGATTTGTGAATCTTTTGTTGTTGCAATGATGAGCCAGCGGCTATCCATGGATAGAGAGAAAACAACAAGAGCAACAATAGTAAAGACCATAATACAAATGAATTTCTTAGCATTAGAGAGTGGCATCTATTCATTGAATAATTTTTGCAATATATAGTACTCATCTAAGTCAGGTTTTTAGAGTCTTTGTTTTGCTTTCTTTGATATGATAGACTAATGTACAATTCTTACAAATTCTTTCCTAGAAGTGATATGCAGGTTAATATTTATCCTGAACAGATGAATATAAAATAACTGAGATAGACTCCCCGAACTTTGGCATATGAGATAGCAGATTAATACTCTATCTATCTATCTATCTATACTGTATGTTTCATTATTATATATATTAATAGCAGAGAGCAGACCACTGAATGCTTAATGAACTTTGGATTTGATCCTTTAATTGGTTTAGCTGCAGCAGTGTTTACCACCCCAAGCTTTTTACCACAATTATTAAAGCATATAGAACAAAAAGAATGAAAGATGTTTCAAAATACTGCCTCTTTCAGTGTCTGAATCCAAAAAGATATAGTAATCGCAGAGAACAATATGATGGATAATATATGACAAGTAATACAACCACAAACACAATATTATTTCGAATATCAGTCATTACAACTTTGAAAAGAAAAGTTACATCTTTATATTTGCAGCCTTAAACTGGTATGGCAATAATTATATAAGTACGGCTATTCTAGCTCTATAAAGTGCCAATCTTTCTTGACGTTCATAAGGTACCGTTTAGTGAAGACAATTTAAAAGAACTTGTCGATTCTCCAATGGATGAGTTTGGTGTAACGCATGTGAATTTATTGTATAATAAAGAGGTCAACGTATGCTTTTGTCTTCTGGACGCTCCAGATAAGGTCGCAGTTGAAAAACACCATGATAAGGCAGGTATAAAGTGTGAATGGATCACAGAAGTGGCAATGGCAAAACTCTACTCAAGAAAAATTCCGCCTCCTAAAAAACCATAAGACAATACAATACTATTACTATATATGATTAAGTCCACTAGACCTAAACTTGGAGGCTAAAGTTAAGAAATTTAAATAGTTAAGTAGTATTAATAAATTGTGCCAAAAAAAACTGGCTCTACTGCTAATAATAATATCGAAGTAATCCTTGAACCGCAGAGCTTAGTTAGGATACCATTAGACATTATTTCAGAGACAAAAGAAAGGTTTGATTGCTGTATGGATTCTATAGGATTATCTTTTCTTGTGCAGAATGAATCGTTATTGAAGGCAATAACAGAATTAAAAAATAGAAGTATAAGTTCAAGGTTTGTTACGCAAATCACTACTGAAAATAAACGTTATTGCAACTTGCTCATGAAATATAGTGAAGTTTTTCATAATGATATGGTAAAAGGTAATTTTTTGATAGTTGATGGAACAAAATATTTATTCTATATTATGGATGACGATCATAGGGAAACCCATACTATAACTCAATTGTTCCATACAAGAGTTAAATCCTTTGTTGATACTCAGCAATACCTGTTTGATAATCTCTGCACTAAATCCATTCCTGCCAAAGAGAAAATCAGAGAGATCGGAAGAGGAATTAAGGGTAATTTCACTGATGTTATTCAATCTCCATCTGAAATTCAAAAAATTACGAAAGAGCTTATGGAATCGTCAACTTCTGAAATACTCTTATTGTTTTCGACGACTAATTCATTTTTTCGAGCAGAATACAGTGGAATGCTAAATGCATTATGGGAAGCATCACAACGAGGTGTGACAGTTAAAATGTTAATACAAGCAGCAGCTGATGATAATAATAATCAGTTAACAGAAACAATAGAAAGGACAATTAAACAAAAAAATATGCCAGTAAACGTTCAATATATTGTTAAGCCATTGGAAACCAAAATTACAACTCTTGTAATTGATCAAGCAGTTTCTTTAGCAATAGAAGTTAACGATGATACAAAGAAAACCTTTGAGGAATCTACAGGAGTAGCTATTTACTCAAATAATGAGTTAAATGTTTCATCATCTCTTACCATATTTGAAACTCTGTGGATACAGTCTGAATTTGATAAACAAAATAAAATTAAGCAAGCATATTTTCAAATGTTCAAGGGCTTTGAACTCAAAGATGAATTCTATACTCGACGATGGTCATTTGAACAACAGACAAAAAAGAAGAATAATAATTAATACTAAGAAGAAGAAGAAGACAAACAGTTTGTCTTCTGGATTCTCGAAGTAAAGAAGCGGCAGAAAAATACCAGGAGAATATGGTCTCAAAAGTTAGGCTTCATTATATCCATCTTTCCACAGAAGCCCATGATAAGCAAAGCACTCTTCTTTTTATTAGCAGGGATTTTATTGCTAAAGATCTGGTAAGCTATATTGATATCGCCCATCTGGATTTTCTTTACTTCTTAGTCAGTTGTAATGCAGTTTTCTCTTTGGTTTCTGTTTAGCCTCCTGTATAAATCAAATTTATAGTTATTAGTAAGTCATAAATATTCTTTTATTATAATTTCTGCACTTATGTTTATGGTTCTTTAATAAAGGAATTTATTGATGTATGTGTATAGAATAAGTATATACATGTCCACAAACGACAAATTTAATGAGACCCCTAACCATTTCATAGTTCTAGATGCGGTGTCAAGAGGTATCAACGATGTAGACAAGATAGTCAGAGCCACTAAACTAGATAAGGGCGAAGTTGAATTAATTGTAAATGATTTGTTGACTCAAAGATTAATAGTCAATACTGAAAAGAAAGGCTTCCTCTTTGGAAGGAAAAAGGTGCAAATTGCTATTACTGAAATAGGAATAAGACTTCTTAATGTAAAAAAGCAGGAGTTAGAACAAAAAAGAAAGCAAATGCAACAGTCTTATGATAATGGTGATGGCACTCAGCTCCAAAGTTACGTAGATGCTAATCGAATGTGGATACCGATGATGCTATTCTCAGGTATTATGGATATGATGTTTTTTACA
This sequence comes from Nitrososphaeraceae archaeon, assembly GCA_035640055.1. Classification (GTDB taxonomy): domain Archaea; phylum Thermoproteota; class Nitrososphaeria; order Nitrososphaerales; family Nitrososphaeraceae; genus DASQWW01. Next base: position 7,365 of record DASQWW010000134.1, read on the forward strand.
TCTATGATGTCTTTTATGGGGTTAGCAATGAACCCATTTGAAAACGCAATGGTTGGTGGAAGTGATAGTTATTATCACGATACTAGCAGCAGCGGCGGTGATGACACTAACTCAGCAGATGACCAGGCGGGAACATCGGGAGGAAATGACGATGTCAGCAACAGTGGTGATTTTGATTCTGGTGGCGGATTTGACAGTTTCTAAAACTTTAAAGAAATTTATCATTCTATAGCAAAAGAAGTGTAAATATCATATTATTACTACAATTATTGGTATATATCCACAAAATAATCCTCTAATTTGCATTTTCTATAAATCAATTAGATATCAAAGCTTCTTTTCCATAAATATATCTGCTCTGTAATTATCATTATACCTCTGAGTATCTACAAAGCCATTCTTTAAATACAATCTTCTTGCAGCTCTTAGATTTTTCGAACTATCCAGCAATATCCTTGAGTAACCGGCTTCTTTAGCAAAACCTATTGCTTTATCAAGCATCATCTGTCCTACTCCTAACCCCCTATACTGTTTTAATACATACATTCTTTTTAGTTCGCATGTAGATTCAAATTGTTTGAGTCTTCTTATCGCTGTAGTAGCAATGATTTTGATATTACTTCTACTATTGTTATCAAGTATCTCAGCAACCCAAAAGCACCCATGATTAGATTTACCATAATGTTCTTCAATATGAAGAAGATCGGAATCTAAATTGTCAAATTCAAGTTTAAATTTGAACTC
>DASQWW010000135.1:0-9506 GCA_035640055.1 Nitrososphaeraceae archaeon
TTAATTACAAAAAGAGGAACACTTGAAATTCTTATACCATTATGCTGTACTACAAATCCAGTAAGATACATTAAATTCAGAAATACTATGAAAGGTTTTAGCAGTAAAACATTAGCTGCAAGGCTAAAAGAGCTTGAAAGAAGCTATATATTAGAAAGACAAGCGTATAATGAAATTCCACCAAGGGTAGAATATAGATTAACAAATAAAGGACAGGAACTAGTTGAGTCTATAATTAACCTATTGCAGTGGATGAGAAAATGGTCAACAAAGAGTAACTAGGTCCATTGATTAGATAGGAAAAAATATTAAAATTCCGTTATTATTATTTATTTTCCTTCTCCTTTTGGCATTGTGATTACTAGATTTGTAGATGGCAAGGTTCAGATATTATACGCTAATGACTTTGAGCGAGCTGACTACAACGAAATGCTCCAAAAAGTATATGAGCTTTATGTTTTATATATCTAAAAAATCTATTAGAGCCTCTCTCTTAATAGTGAAGTAAACAAATATGATAGTAATAGATGAAAAAAGAATATTCGAAGTAATACATGAGCGAAAGCCTCGTTCTGTAGCACTTAACGGACCAGAGGGTCTCATAGCAAAAATTCAGGATACTGCAGATAACATTATGGAAAAGTTTGGTATTCCTGCATACATTATTGGCGATACTTGTTGGGGTTCATGTGATCTGAATACACATGCCGCAGACATGCTAGGTGCTGAAGTTTTGTTCAATATTGGGCATACTATAGCAACTGAAACGTTTGGCGAAAAGGTAGTAATGGTCAATGCCTATGATAATATTAGTTTCGACGAGGTGTCAAGAAAATGTGCATTAGGTCTTCTTAAAGATAGTAAATATAGATCACTATCGTTGTTAACCGATAGCCAACACCTCAACCAAATTGCTTATGTAAAAAATATTTTTGAAGAATATGGCTATAATATTATTATCGGAAGGGGAAAAGGACAATTAAATAATGCTCAAGTTTTTGGTTGTGAATTCTATCCAGCGTATGATAGTCAGAAACAAGTTGATGCATATGTCTTTCTAGGTCAAAGCACATTCCATTCAGCTAGTGTTGCAATGTCAACGGGAAAACCGACATATATGCTAGATCCATACTTTAACGAATATTCACAAGTTAATGAATTTGCCAAAGCTCTTCAGAAGAAAGCTATCCTATCTATCTATAAGGCATTGAATGCAGAACGAATTGGAGTTATAATTGGTTTGAAGGAGGGACAGTTTGCCCAAGTTCGAGCACTAGAATTGAAAAAATCATTTGAACAGTTAGGAAAGAAGGTGCAGTTAATTGCATTGACGGATATTACTGATGACCGTCTTCAGAGTTTTAAGGGAATTGATGCTTTTGTCCAAGTTGCCTGTCCAAGAATAGCTATAGATGACCATTTCAAGAAGCCTATGCTTTCAGTTCCCCAAGCATTGGCAATGATCAAACTGCTTAAAAAAGAGCCAATAGATAATTTTCTAATGAAATGGCACTGGCTCTAACCAACTTAATAGCCCTTCTAATGATAATTAGAGAAGAAGATATAAAAGTTGTTGTGGATTTTATTTTCTGAATGATGATGGTAATAGATAACTTTTTTGGCCTTTTAACCGCTAGATCCTAAAGTGCGGAGGCAGCCCACTGGTACCACCATAAACAGAACGCCCCGTCCCAAGCTATGCAAGATCCACCATGTAGACGCACTAGCATGGCTACGCCGCCTTAGGATTGCTCCCTCCCGGACCTCACCCATTTCGACGATTCGCAGTCGATACTACGCCTTCGCGTAGTCCGCTGCTCATAACCATCCAACGCGGCATGATTTCATTTCAGCAAAGCAAGTAGGTACGTCCAATCTATGGATTTATCCAGCAGTTACTGATCCCAGCATTAAGCCGATCTCTGGCATAATAGAGGGTACGGCTGGCACCCTGATCCTACCTGCCTCCGCAAATCTATCTGGTACAGAATCATTATATTTGCTTATCTCACTTTTTAGGTATGTAATTCAACAAATTTGTATAATATCATATTGTGTGCTATTTGTGTTTTTATAACATATCAAAACAGACAAATCAAAGTAGTTGAACATATAGAAGAATCCAATCGAATTATCAAGCCTGCGAATCTTGAAGAATATCTATATGAACCATACAAATTTGCTGACCTAAATGATGTGTATCTAATGTAAACAAGGCGAAAAAATCGAATCAGTTAGACTTTGTTTGAAAAGGCATTACTTATTCTCAGCAAATACAATGATCAGGATAAACATTAAGTTCCCCTAACTGCTGCAGACACATTTTGGTCATATTTTCAAGATAAATTCAGTACTATGCATTACCGTTGTGTTACAGGCGATAATGGCAGCGGAAAAAGTACTGTAGGTGACGCCTTTGAAGTTGTTGATATAGAGTACTGAATATAACAGATCCATCTGCAGCCAATCTTTTCAGAGTCTTTGGAAAAATAGAATCAGGACAGTGTACTATAATTGCAGATGATGCTGAGACAATAGCCCAATCATCTGACATTTTGATTACTCTTAAAACAGTACCATATTAAAGATAAAGTTGCGCGTGTAATCGCAACAACACTGGCAAAACAGGAATTTTTCTGGTCTTATTGTTTCAAGATAATATAGCGAAGAAATTGCCTGGCCAGAAGAAGCAACAGGCGTACTAGATCGCATCTACCTATAATGGAAAGCCTCAACATGCTATGCTTTTAAATCCAGCTTGGAATTTAGGGATTTAGGGAGACAAAAATTAACAGGAAGGATAATGCCATCGAAGCAGCTTTGCATTCTATAATAGTTGGTCTAGTTTCAGATATCTACGTCAGTCAGATATGGAAAGGAATAACAGATACAATAGAGGACTTATCCAGTGAGATTGTTGTTCAATTACATAACCAATCTAATTCATTTACAACGGGATTTAAGTAAGAAAAAAGAATTATTTGACTGAAGGTTTTTTACATTTCTTGTGCTATGCTTGCTCTGTCTACTATATTAATACAAATCTGTGTAGGCTCGTTACCTTCCTTGCCGCCTCCTCCTGTCTCAAATACAGGTGTTGCAGTAAATGATACTACAGCATCAATATCAGAATTTAAATCCTCAGACTTTACATCTTCAATAGTCAGTTTCTTGCCTTTTACTTTAAGTGAGTAATCAGGGTTAAATTTTGGATTTTGTTTAGAGTCCACAACCTTGACTTCATAATTACCTTTATCTACACATTGCTGTGAAATAGCGCGAGTCATTTCTAATATATGGAGCTCAAGTCCATTGGCGCTGACTACATTTTCATTCTTGTCCTTGTCTTTGTTTTCTTCAAGTCCTAAATCGGTTACTGCAACAATTACATTCCTAGGGCCAGTGCTTAAAACACCATATCCAAATCGATTTTCACTTTCATCTTTTCTACCATCAGCAATAGGAATATTGTCTGCAGTGTTAATTTCTATATTCATTAGTTCTCCACCGGTCTGGTTATTTACAGAAGCTGACACTATCTGGAGATAATCTTGCTGTTCTAGTTGTCCATATGCTGAAAAGAAAAATGAAGAATTTGAGACTAGTGTAATTACCGTTATTGACGTAAGCATTACTGCTGTTAGCAAACCTACAAAAATAGTTATTTTCATACTTAGCATAGGTTAAACGGAAGTAGTACTATTTTTATTATTTATTAATATGTTTAAAATCTTCCTTGTAGATAATTATTGCTTATTCCATAAGGATTTCCTAAGACGCTAAATGTAAAGGAACATATACAGAAGGTAGGTACAAAGTGTTTAAAGCCAATGATTTTGTTTTAATAATAAGTCACATTCAAAGACCTACAAAAATTAGTTCAATCATCACGATTAAACCTTCAGCAAATTACAATATCATCATTTGATAGACTAAGGAACAATAATATTCTGTTTCAGAAAATTCAATTGAGATTTAGTCTGATTTCAGCAAAGATGGTATTATCATATAATTTCCAAAACCAATCCAGTGACAACTAATACAACTGTATCAAACCTCCCTTCTATGAAGAGAAAGCTAAGTTAAAGGTTAAAGCTGCTGAGCATGCATGGAACATGCGCAAGCCAGAGCTTGTAACTCAGGCATATATTCATGATTCTCATAGGTAACCGTCTGATTTCTTTATTAATAGAGAAGCTATAGTGCAGTTTCTAAGGCGTAAGTGGGCTAAGGAACTCGATTACCGACTAACGAAGGAGCTTTAGTGTTATACAGGAAATCGTATTTCAGTCCGATTTTAATATGAATGGAGAGATGCTGACAATCCAAATCAATGGATGCGTACACATGGTAACGAGCATTGGAAATTCGACGAGAATGGTTTGATGTGTATACGTGATATGAGTGCCAATGACTATCCTATCAAAGAATCATAACACCACTATAAGTGAATAATAGACTAAAAAACCACAGATTAAGATACTAGCGGTAGTTGATCAAATCTGGAAGCAACGTAGGCGACTTATAAGCAGAGGAAGTGATGAATTAGGTCCTATTACAAGGCATAAATATCTTCTATTCTTTTTCTCATTTTTCTCTAAGGTCAAGTCCTATCTCTACTGAATGCAGATAACCTTAAGCTCTTTCAATAGAATTTTAATATCGGTCATAAGTTGCAGAATGGTTCTGTTAACTTATCAAGTCTTTATTTTATATATATGCGATTTGTTCGTTTAGCACATATAACAATCAAAAGGTTAATTCTGTTATGTTAAATGAATATTTCACAACCGAGCGAAGTCTCATGTTTGCTGAATTCTTGCTCAGTATGCTATTCTGTATCAATATGTTAATTTTTATCTGATAACCAAAGCCGGATAAGATAATTGGGTTTTTGATAGATAAAGTCAAATTTATTTATTGCCTTAGAACTTCCACTATTTTACAGACTGAACATGTGGAACCCATGGAATCTCGTCCGCAGATTGAACACTTATTATTATTATTATTATTACCTTCAGATGTTGGTAACAGCAGTTTCATATTCTTTGAAATTTTTATCATGGATTTATAAGCATTATACTTAATTCCCGGACGACATTTTTCGAGATTATTTAGAAATTCCCGAAGATCTGTTCTGATGCTTTCATGCATATATGGACATTCTTCTGATTGAAATGGAATTTCCTGTTGTAGTGCATAGAATACGATTTCATGCTCATAAATCTCAATAAATGGTTTTATTTTTTTTAAACCATTTATGCCGTATTGAACAGGCTCAGGATAAATCCAACCAATTCTCTCAACGTCTCCAGCAAGAATGTTAATTAGAAAAGTCTGTACTTGGTCATCAAGATTGTGTGCTGTTGCAATGACATTTGCGCCTATGGATTCTGCAGCCATGTCTATTGCTCTTCTACGAAGGGTACCACAAATTGAGCATGATGTTATCTTTTTGGAAGAAGAAGATCGTAACATCATGGCCTCGTCCATGTCTATTCCAAATAGATCCTTATAGCTCAGAATTTTACTCTCCACCTTCAAGTTTGTGCAAAAATCTTTTACTATCTGTAATGATTCATTACGATAACCTTTAATACCTTCGTCTATTGTTATGGCAACAAGATCTGACCGGTCATGCTCTTCTAAGATCCTCTTCATGATATAGAGTAAGGATAAACTGTCTTTTCCGCCAGAAACACACACTGCCACTCTCTCATTATAGTCAAGCATCGAAAACTTGGACATCGTTTTTACTGTTTTTTTCTCTATGGAATAGATAAAACATTTCTTGCAAAGATACTCGCCAGAGTAGGCCCTGTAGTATACGCTTAATCCTTTATGGCATTTACTGCAAGTTTTATGTGACAATATTATGGTAATAAACGAATCACGCTATATTATATTTGCCAGTATTAATTTTATTAATAAGTAACGAAATTGTATCTATGGATGTGCAATTTAATCAAGAACTGTTAGATGATGTCAATCTTAAGATAATAGATATTTTGGCCAGAGATTCGTCCACACCATTTGTCGATGTAGCCAAGCAGATTGGGATCTCTGATGCAACAGTACATATTAGAGTTCGACGATTGATTGCAGCTGGCATTATTAGCAAGTTTACACTTTCAGTAGATAATAACCGTTTAGGTTATGATCATCTTGCTTTTATGGGAATAAATATTGAACCCGGTTTTGCAGAAGAGGTCACTACTGGTTTGTCCAAAGTTGACGAGGTTCTAGAAATTCATGAAATGCACGGTAGATTTGATCTGCTTCTAAAAATTCGTGCTAAAGGCTTGGATCAAATGAGGGATATCGTAGTCAATAAGATTCGTAAACTACCACGTATTCTAGAAACAGAATTAATGACCGTGTTGAAAACTAGAAAAGAAGAACATATAGTTTCTTTGAAAAAAGATATTGAAGATAAAGCTGATGCAGCACTCACTTGAAGAAAGATTGATGCAGACAAATTTCTGAAATTCACACGTCTGTCTAGTGCTTTTGTTTATCCTTCTTTGAAGCCTGCCACCAGTCCAGATAATCATTATGCAATCGCCTCCTTTTGTCGATAGATCTATCTTCTTCCTTGTCACGTAATTCGTCAATTTTTTCTCTAGAAGCAAATAGACCGCAGCTCTTACAGATGAAATTCTTGCTAACGGGATCAAATTTTAATTCCCCACCACATTCTGGACAGAAATTTGCCAAACCGGGTTTAATATTCATATTCCTAATAAAAGGGTTATCAAGGTAAAGATCATTTGATTAGAACCAAATATCCTAGCGATATTATTAGAAGTATATTGGATGCCAAACATAGACAGATAAGTAATACATTGCAGTGTATGATAAATTAATAAAATCGATTAATTCATTCAGAAATATAATCCACTTCTATATTGGGTTCTTCTTTAAAGATTTTAATCTAGGAAGTAAAAGATTTGATGATGGAAAATTTTTTTAATAATTACGCAGCTGACTTGAGAGTGTGGTGAAGCTACAACAAAATTTGAATAATAATAATAAATAATCATACACATGAGTACTTGACAGAGTTGCAATTCTAGCCTAGGAGTTCATATAGATATATGCTATTTGCAAAAAAATAGGCATGAATTAGTCTCTCTTTTTTAGACTATTTCCTTACAAATTGTAATCTTTGTAAAACTAGTCATCATCGTCGTTGTCTTCTGCTCTCCTCAGACCATTTATACTTATATATTGCAATAATTCGTCATAACTTTCAATTTTGTAATAACGCTTCATACTTTCTAACATTTGATCGTCATAAAGGGATTTTTTATTCCTCATATAATTTATAAAATAATATATTACTTAAGATAATAGTTGGTCAAAATAATTTAATCATCACCAAAACAATTTTTCTTTAGATATTGCAATAATTCTTCGTAATTTTCAAACCCAAAATACCGCATCAAGCTTTCTATTGTTTCGTCATTATAAACAGGATGATTATACTTACTCTTGTGTAGTCCTTTTAGGACAGCCAATAGATATTAAGGCAGATATTAGCCTAATTAAGCATTACGAAAATAAGTTTATTAAGTACCAGCTTCTACCGCAGTAGTGTGTATATATACATACATACATATACATACCATACTGGTATGTCTATTTGCTTTAATTTTTTGGATGATAATATACTTGGTTAGATTGGAATAGTTTGTGTCTATATATATATCTACAACTATATTTGATATCCAAGCTCAGGATTATCGAGTCTTTATCCTTCCATATATCCAAAACCCTACACCAACAATGATTGCTAAAACAATGAGACCTATAATTATAGGTGCAACCAAGTTGATAAGAAAAATTATGATTGCAATTATCACAATTAATGCTATTATTCCGACAATTATCCCTCCAATTGTTCCTGCTAAACCCAAAATAACCATTTAATTTGTTTCATGGTAAACTAATAGTATTTTGGAAGGAAATATAATAAGAATTTTAAAGGAGATTCAGGACTTGTGCGATCAGTCCAAAGAAATTACAATCATATTTTCCTGTCTCCAAAAAATATTTGCTGATTTAGGTAAAATTGAATTAGCTACAACAAGATTAGGAGGAGTGAATAATGATCTCATCCTAAAATTAGAATAACTGCAACAGAGAAAAATTTATCGTATTATACAATAATAACATCTAGAGACATAATAATAATTTATTAACTTTTTGGAAGAAACAAAATGAAACATTTCATTATCTATGATAGTCATTAGCTATACCATACACATAGGAGTTCATACACGTGTCGAATAAGATGACTTTTTTGATTTTATAACTCTCCACCTTCTTTTTAAAAAATTCTTTTTGATACCTGTGACTTATATTTCAAATGAAGAAGCTGAGTGTTGAAGGAAAGAAAATATGTAAAGCTTTCTGAATTGTGGTGCTGATAGTATACGTATATGTATTTTTTTATTTATTTTACGACAGCAGTAATTAAATAAGCCAAACCTAGATTTTTCTAAAAGTAATGTAACTTGGTATGTAATATTACCGCATACCTTTCATATTGTAATTTATAAAATTTTTTATTTAACATCATGAATAAAATCCAGATAATACTGTTCCTTGTCGATTTTTTCCGGTTTCACACCTTCGATCTCTATCAGATTTTGCATTATTCCCTTTCTTCTCTCTATTCTCCCATCAGGTAACTTGATGGTACCGTTGATAAAACCACTACTTCCACATATGGGATTGAAAGTTGTCGCAGCGTCTCCATGATATTTTGAGAGAGTTCGTTCCTCTCTTCCGTTTGGATCCACAAAGAACCTTCCTCTCCTAAATACGATTCTAGAATGATCAGAGGACGGTATTTCCTTGTCTCTAGTAAAACTAAAGATAACCTTGAAGTTCTCCATTTTCTTTGCCATATTGATTAACCAGTTGTAATAAATCACGTTCAAAATTTTTTTTTCTTCATTGACATAAAGATAAGGATTACTATAGAACAGCGTAAGGGCAATGTCTGAAATCTTTCTGTCCTCCATAAATTGAATCAAACATCTTGCAGATTCTGCTCCATTAGAACCTGACCAGTAGGCAATATTCTTCTCCATTCCAGAAGCGATCTTCCACAGAAAATGATTCTTAGTTGGATTTAATCTCACCTTTATCTTATCGCCTACTTTAAACTGTTCAAAAAAATAGGCCGCAAACCCATCTGCCTTTTTAGTAGTAGGATTAATATAGCCGTAAGGTTTTTCGTCCTTGATTGTTAGATCTATTAAATCTCTTGCAGGTGACGACGCTATCGAGTAAGCCCGCTGAACTAAGCTCTGCTCTAAACCTCCAGACGCTGTAGGTCGTTTAAGAAATACACTTATTGTTACAGACTGTCCTATATTAAATTCAAATCTCTGGGAAGGAGAAGATATCATTGGAGAGAAAGTATATGTATATGTATCTGGCGTTTCCATTACTTTATTGACTATCTGCCATTCATAAGTCCCATCAGGTTCTTT
>DASQWW010000136.1:0-7512 GCA_035640055.1 Nitrososphaeraceae archaeon
ATCAATAACTATCACTTCAAATTGTTGTACTGTCGATCTGTCCAATCAATTAAAGATTGCAAGTCTTTAGCAACATAATCGGCTCCGATAGCTTCTGCTACAGCATTAAGGTCAGGTGTGGTTAATAAAACTGTACAAACATGTGCCTTCAATTTTGTTTTAATTGATTTTGTCGCGGTGAATAGAAAACGTAAAGTACTTTCTTGGGAAGAATAAATGCAGATTATCATTAAACCCTTTTTATTATTCCAAACCTTTGTTATATAACGTTGAAAATCAATATCGAAGAAGGGGTCAATATAGTGTTCAACATTACCTATATAAGAAGAATTCCAACCTAAAATTTGCAATGCCACTGTTCCCATCGCGGTATAAGGAATTCGATCTTCTGATCCAGCTACAAAGAGAGCATATGCATTAGGTTTAATTTTTTCGGTTTGTATATTGAACTTAAGTAGATTAATTACTTCCAATATCATGTTTAAGAATGAAATTTGTTCTGTTTTCCCCAGTCTTCCTCTATTATAAAGCTCATTCAAAGTATTCACTGTTGGAAGAATAACATCTGTTAAAATTTTAATTTGCTCTATATTTGAATTAATTACGCTTACCATAATTCTTCGGGCTTGATGTTCATCACCTGCTATTATTGCATTCATAAATCTTTGTTGAACTTCAAGATAATTTATTGGAAATTCAAAGTCTATTACACCTGTTCCAAGATACCACATATTGACAGAACCCATCTTTTTTTTCTTAATTAAACCAATAGCATACAGAACATTAAGGTATTTTGTAATAGTCATTCTGTTAATTCTGGTTTTATCAGCAAGTTCAACACCTGAAAGACCGCTATCATTATTTTGTAAAACATTAATAACTTTGCGCTTGACCTCATCCAAGCTATATTTTTTGTACATAAACCCGTGAGATTCAGGGTAGAATAAAACTTCTTTTATTTTTATCGTCTTTCCTTTGGAAATTTGCGCGAGTTTGATATTAGATCAGTTAAGGCGTTAAATGCTTTTGCTACATCAGCCATCTTAACAAGTACAATAGTGTCAGTATAACAGCTGACGGTATCTTCAATGTTTATGTGTCTTCGGGCTAGTTGATTGTATAAGGTAATAGCACATCCTGGAGTTTTAATAATTTCCTCTGGGCTATGAACTATAATCGCAGCCAAATCATCCTCAATTTCTAAAATATCATAAGGAGTAAACATCCGTTTAACATCATATATTAAGATGTCATCGAACACCAGTGTTATTGATAGAATACTTTCAGAGACGCTGACAAAATTATCAACATTTTGAGTTAAGGCCTTTGCTACCTTTTCTATTGTTTTCTTGCTTTTGTTTGCAGATACCTTTGCAACATCAGTCTTTACGCTAATCGAACTATTCGCAAGAATAGATGCAATGGAATGTTCTTGAAAATTATAAACTTTCCTTGAACGTTTCAGTGCCGTGACTATACTTTCAATGCTGATATTTCTTGCGAGTATTTGATCTATTTGTGGTTTAATTATTCTCGCAAGCGCGCTAATGTTACAATAAGCATATTGTAATGAATCCTGAAAGGAGGCATCATTGTTGATAATCTCTCTTACAGCATAACTTATTGATTTTGTATTGACCGACATTGGTCGTTATCACAATATTTAGGTCTCTCTTGACCAAAAAATATAAATGTAGTGGTACAATCGTAACCCTAACGATGGTTAAAGGCAAAGTTGTCCTTGCCTTCTCTGGTGGGTTGGACACATCGGTATGTATCAAATATTTACAAATATTACATGAGCTAGATGTTGTTACCGTAAATGTTGACTGCGGACAGAACGATGATTTTATGGAAATTGAAGAAAAAGCAAAGGCAAGTGGCGTGATAAAACATATTTATATTAATGCTAAAGAGGAATTTGTGCAAAATTATGTCATACCAAGCATTAAGGCAAATGGATTATATCAGAACAAATATCCATTAGCTACAGCTCTTACTAGGCCTCTAATTGCAAGAAAGATCGTAGAAGTGGCAAATATTGAAGGAGCCACTGCTATAGCGCATGGTTGTACTGGAAAGGGTAATGACCAGGTTAGATTTGACGTTACAATCCATTCTCTCAATCCAAATTTGAAAATTATTGCGCCAATAAGGGATATGAATATTACTAGAGACGATGAAGTTAAATTTGCAAAGGAACAAAATATTTCAATTAGTCCAGAAGCAAGGAAGTATAGTATAGATTTTAATATCTGGGGTAGAGCAATCGAAGGTGGAAATATTGAAGAGGCTTATTTTGAACCGCCAGAAGACGCTTTTCAATTTGTAAGATTCAACAATGACAATGTAGGATATCTTGAATTAGAATTTGAAAATGGTGTTCCAATTGCAGTAGATGGCGAATATATGAATATTGCTAACTTAATACAATATGTCAATGACAAAGCTGGTTCCTTTGGAGTGGGCGTTATAGATCATATAGAAGATAGAGTAATTGGAATAAAATCTAGAGAAGTTTATGAAGCACCTGCAGGTGTTGTAATAATTGAAGCACATAGAGATCTTGAGAAAATGGTCTTAACTAATCATGAATTGCGGTTCAAACAGATCGTTGATGAATATTGGGGATGGTTAGTTTATTCAGGTTTATGGCAGGATCCGCTTCGAATGGATTTGGATAGATTTATAGATGCGACTCAGAACAGAGTTAGCGGAAAAGTAAAGTTAAAGATGCAGAAAGGATCACTTCGCGTAGTTGGAAGAAAATCGAATTATTCTCTTTATGAAAATGATCTAGCAACATATACTACTGGATCGACCTTTGATCAAAGACTAGCTAAAGGATTTGTAGAGTTATGGGGTCTCCAATCAATAATTGCTAATACATTGACAACTAATATAAATTCAGAGAGGAATTAAAAATGAAGGTAGAATGCCAAGAGTGTGGAGCTGAAATCAATATTCCTGAAGACACAGTAATTGGCGAAATTGTGACATGCCCAGACTGTGGCGCAGATTTTGAAATTGCATCAAAGATCAAAGGAAAAGTAATACTGAAACCAGCTGAAACTGTAGGCGAAGACTGGGGACAATAGATGACAGAGCTTTGTGTAATCTATGATAAGGTGCGCTTTGAAGAAAAAGCACTTTATGATAATGCTCTTAAAAAAAACTTAAAAGCACATATAATTGATGCTAAAACAATTAGAATCAATACTGAAACCAAAAGAAAAGATCTTCATTTAGGTGATGTAATCTTGCAGAGAAGTGTAAGCCACTTTAGAGGATTATATCTCACTGCATGTTTAGAATTTTTAGGACTTCCAATTATTAATAAATTTAAAGTTGGACAAACTTGTGGTAATAAACTTATAACGTCATTAGTTCTTGCCAAACACAAAGTTCCTACTCCAAAAACCCACTTTGCCTTTAGTTCAGAATCTGCAATAGAAATAATCAATAGGATAGGATTTCCACTCGTTTTAAAACCAATTGTTGGTTCATGGGGCAGAGGAGTTTTTCCTTTACGAGACGAAGAAGTAGCAAATATGATCGTAGAGATGAGAGAAGAAAATGATAGCCCACTTGCACGTATTTACTATATTCAAGAAATGATTAAAAGACCGCCAAGAGATCTTCGGTGTATTATAGTTGACGATAAAATTGTCACAGCCATTTATCGTTATTCTGCGGTCAACGAATGGAGAACAAATGTAGCTAAAGGAGGAAAAGCGGAAGTTGTTCCAATTACTAAGGAGCTTGAGGATATTGCATTAAAGGCTGCAAAGGCTGTAGGTGGAGGTATATTGGGAGTGGATTTGATGGAGGATGAGAAAAGAGGTTTATTGGTTCACGAAGTTAACAATACTGTGGAATTTCGTGGAGCTTCAAATGTTTCCAATGTCAATATTGCTGGTGCTATGATAGACTATGCTATAAAAGTTGCAAAAAAGTAAGAGTGACCTCAAGTGATCTTTTACGTACCACAGGATTTTAATCTTGTTATATCCAATATAACCGCCTTTCGAGGTAAAAGATGAAGTGTATAACAAAATTCATAAGTTCCCCCTTTAACAGCAAAGAAGAGGAGAACTATTATAATGAAAATTGGTGTGGTCGGTGCGTCTGGCTATGTAGGCGGAGAACTCCTACGTTTGCTTGTATGTCATCCACGAGTTGAAGTTAGTATAGTAACATCTAGACAGAAGGCTGGTGAATATGTACACCGTGTCCATCCAAGTCTGAAAGGATTCGTTGATCTTGCTTTTTCACCAATTAATACTGAAAAATTGGCAAACTCGTGTGACATGGTGTTTGTTTCAGTTCCGCATACTAAAGCAAATAAAATTGTAAAAGACCTTTACGAAAGAGGCGTAAAAGTAATCGACCTATCTGCAGACTTTCGTTTGAAAAATCCCAAGGATTATTTAAAGTGGTACGATTATGAGCACCCTTTCCCTGAAATGTTATCGAAATCAGTCTATGGAGTTCCAGAACTCCACCGGGAAGAGATTAAGAATGCACATTTAGTCTCATGCCCTGGTTGTATGGCTGTTACTTCTTTGCTTGCCATAAAACCTCTGATCGAAAATAATTTGATTGACACTGATCATATTGTAGTAGATAGTAAGATAGGCTCCTCTGGTGCAGGCCTCAAATTGAGTTTAGGAACCCATCATGCAATGCGCTATGGCGTAATTCGACCCTACAAGCCAGCAAAACATAGACACACAGGAGAAATTGAACAGGAATTAGGTCTTATTGCTAAAAAGACGATTAGAGTAAGTATGAGTCCCCATGCGGTAAATGTCGTCAGAGGTATTCTTACCACTAATCATACATTCCTAAAGAAGCCGATAGCTGAACTAGAAATGTGGAAAATCTATAGAAAGTCATACAAGAGCGAGCCTTTCATAAGGTTTATTCATGATAAGAAAGGCCTTTATAAATTTCCAGATCCAAAATTCGTAGTTGGTTCAAATTTCTGCGATATAGGATTTGATATTGATGATCATAACCAGAGGATCATAGCGCTTTCTGCATCTGATAACTTAATGAAGGGCGCTGCAGGTTCCGCCATACAAAACATGAATATAATGTTAGGTTACAATGAGACCGATGGATTAAAATATACACCTATAACACCAGTATGATAGTAATTAAGATCGGCGGAAGCATAGTTGACGGACTTCATTCTACAACTCTTTCTGATATTAAAAAGGTAGCCGAAGAACAAAAGCTTCTTTTAGTCCATGGAGGTGGAAAAGAAGTAACTGAGAATGCGATCAAATTTGGTAAAGAACAGAAGTTTGTTATATCTCCTAGCGGCATAAAGAGTAGATATACTGACAAGGAGACTGCTGAAATATATACAATGGTCATGTCTGGGAAGATCAATAAAGCTATTGTAAGAATGCTTCTACGTCAAGGTATAAAGGCAGTGGGTATTTCAGGTATTGATGGAGCTATATTGAAAGCGGAACGTAAAAAAAAACTTTTAATAATCAATGAAAAAGGCAGGAAAATGGTAATTGACGGTGGCTATACTGGTAAGATAAATGATGTTGATCCCTCTTTAGTAAATATACTGGTAGCCAAAGGATATGTACCTGTTATTTCACCTATTGCATTAAGTGAAGAATTTGATTTTCTTAACGTAGACGGCGACCGAGCTGCAGCATATGTTGCAATAGGAATGAAGGCTGAGAAGGTGATATTTATCACAAATGTTAATGGATTAATATTGGATAATAAGCTGGTCAGAAAGATGACGCTTAACCAGGCAAAAGTCACTTTACCAAAAATTGGATTTGGTATGGAAAAGAAAATTCTTGCATGTACTGAGGCAGTAGAAATGGGAGTAAAGGAGACTATAATTGCTTCGGGTCTAGTAGAAAACCCGATTTCATCAGCACTAGCACATCATAATTGTACGGTGGTTACTGCCAATTGAATGGCGAAGACCAGTATTTGGCTAATTTATATCAGAGATTCCCTGTAAATATATTACACGGTAAAGGTGCAAAGCTCTGGGATACATCTGGTAAGGAGTATATTGATTGTATGGGAGGATATGGAGTTGCCCTTGTAGGACATTGCAACGATAGGATTGTACAAGCCATCAAGAATCAAGCTGAGAAACTTATAATATGTCATATGTCTGCATACAACGATACTCGACTAGAATTTCTGCGAAAAATAATAAGTATAGCTCCAAAGGGATTAACAAAAATATTTTTCAGCAACAGTGGTACCGAAGCAGTTGAAGCTGCATTAAAATTTTCTCGAAAATATACCAGAAAGTATGGTGTAATTGCTATGAATGGTGCTTACCATGGCAAGACATTTGGAGCACTTTCAATAACTCATAATGAAAAATATCGAAAATCATTCTTACCCCTTTTGAAGGGTGTTAAGTTTATCCCCTTCAGAGATCCCTCAAAGTTAGAGGAAGCAATCGATAGTACAATAGGAACTGTAATTTTAGAACCAATCCAAGGCGAAACAGGAATAATCTTACCCACTAATGGTTTTATCCAAAGTATCAGAGAAATTTGTGATCATCATAATCTAGTTCTTATATTTGACGAAATTCAGACTGGTCTAGGCAGAACGGGTAAAATGTGGGCAGGACAAAACTGGGATACTACGCCTGATATTATGTGTCTTGCAAAAGGGATTGCTGGTGGTGTTCCCATGGGATTGACATTGGCAAAACCTGAAATTATAGAATGTATGAAGATCGGGGAACATTCTTCCACGTTTGCAGGAAATCCACTTGCATGTGCCGCGGGCATTGCTACTATTGAGGCACTAACAGAAGATAAGCTAGTTGAAAATGCTGCAAAAACAGGCAAATACTTCAAGGAAGGTCTTCTGAACCTCAAGGAAAAACACAAAACGATTAGAGAAATAAGAGGTATGGGAATGATGCTTGCTATAGAATCACGTTTTGACATCAAGGATTTGCTATTTGACGGAGTCAGAAATGGCTTATTGATGTTATATTCAGGAAGAAACGTAATTAGGCTTCTTCCTCCTCTTGTGATGGATGAAAAGACTACTTCACAGGCCTTACAAACAATGGACCATGTGTTTACAAAAGAGGACAGTAGGAGAAATGTCGACTAGTCTAGATCCTAATGACGAGAAGATAATACAAATTTTGCAAATGGACTCACGGAAAGCATTTGTAGAAATAGCAAAAGAGATTGGATTATCAGAATCTGCTATAAGAAGACGTGTAAAGAATCTTGCAGATAATGGAATTATTAAGCGATTTACTATCGAGATAGGTGTCAGCGGCAAAACAAGTGCGATCACCTTTATTTCAGTCAGCTCTGCTGCAGATACTTCTGCCATTTCTGCAGAATTAATGAAACTTAATGGAGTCGAAGTAGTATATGAGATTACGGGTCAATACGATATTGCTGCGATCATTGCCGCGCCTAGTGTCGCAGAAATCAATAAATGTGTTGATTATGTGCGTAAGATAGAAGGCGTCTCAGA
>DASQWW010000137.1:0-7169 GCA_035640055.1 Nitrososphaeraceae archaeon
TAAAAAAGAAGATAAAATTACCGACGAAAGAATTGAAAAGGAAGTAGAGGAGATAACAGAGGTCGAAGGAGAAGTCGCAAAACGTAAGAGAATTTCGCCTACGGTCGGCGCAGAAAGGAGAATGATTAAGAAATTCACAAAAAGGTATTCAAAGAAAAAGAGCAGAAAAGCTGAGGTAAAAGATCCTGTAAAGGAAGATCAAATAGCTTCCAATGTACTCAATAAATTAAAAGGGAGTAGAAGGTAATTGGCACCAACAGACACGCGGCATCAGGAAGTTATTAAAAAAATTAAACTAATCATGAGAGATGTCAGCAAGGATTTAATGGTAGAAAAAACGATGCCTGTTCTAGATATTCCAAAGGTTGGTTATGACAATACAATTTGGTCTTATGAGAAGAGGATGCTCACCATTGGAAGCAAGACAGTACAAGTAAGCCCCTATAGCACAAAAAAGATTCCAACTTTTGCCCAGTATTTGGTTATGGCTAATGCTATACGTAGGTTACTTGATGAAGAAATGGAAAGCACGATCAGGGGCATGTACTATGCTACCCTCAGTACTGTTGGAGACGATAAAAATAAACAAAAATTCTGGAATAGCCAAGAAAATTCTGATGATGCAATTAAGGCAGTAGAATTGCTTACAAACGTTCCTAGAGAAGAATTTTCAGTGACGTCTAAACCAAAAGGAATGATCTCTGGTCCCATTACATTACGTGTGGGAGGTGACATCATTGACTGCAACCTCGGGAGCAGAGCTACTTCGCAGTTAATCCCTACTAACATACGTGATGTTGAAATTATTGACGTAAAAGCAAACTTTGTAATGGTAGTAGAAAAGGATACAGTGCTTAATAATATCCGAAAATCCGGCTTTATACAAAAATATAATGCAATTCTACTGACAGGTTCTGGTGAACCAGATAGAGCTACAAGAATGATGGTCAAGACACTCAATGAAGAGTGGAAAAAGCCTGTTATAATATTTGCAGATGCAGATCCGTGGGGACTTGGCATCGCTCTCCGTTACAAGATTGGCAGCGAATCATTAAGTTACGATAGTAAGAGACTGGTGACCCCCAACGCCAAAGTCCTTGGAATGATGTTTTCTGATATATACGAATATAACATTCCGGAAGTAGCTAGATTGGCTGCTTCTGATGAAGATACCAATAGGGCTAACGATATGAAAAAGAAGCCTTGGTTACAAGATAAACTATGGCAGAAAGAATTAAATCTATTCTTGCAACGTAGAGAAAAATGTGAACTAGATGCGTTCTTCAAACACGGATTTAAATACCTAGCCGAAACTTATCTCCCTCAAAAGTTGCGGCAAGTCGGATTGATCTAAGATTGTTTTCGGCCTGTAATGGTCCTTGAGAACTCGTAATTTTTTATTTGTTATATTGGCTTAGCGATTGTTGTTGTAGATATTGACAAAGCTCCTTGAAATCCATTACTATCCCATAATAGTCTTTAACATTTTCTAGTGTTGACTCATAGTGCTTTCTGTTACTTGATGCAGTGGCATCAGAAATGAGTACTATATCATATCCAATATTAAATGCATCTCGTAAAGAGGTCTCTACACAAATTGATGTATCTATGCCGCAGAATATCAATGTATCTACACCAAGACTCTTTAACCAGACCCCTATTTCTGTATCATGAAAAGCTGAATCTCTTCTCTTTACAACCACATGATCTCTTTCAGTTGGTTTAATTTCATCAAGAATTTCTGCGTCCCATGTGCCTGTGATACAAATGGGCCTCTTCATTATCCTCTCCTCTCTGGATTTTGGCAGAATTCTATGAGTCTTGGTCAAAAGATCGATGCCAGAAGATTCCCTTACGGCTTGGGTATAAAAAACTGGAACTCCAGTGTTTCTACAGATGTTAATCAGTTCATGTATTTTAGGGATAACTCCTTTATAGTGGGAGATGTCCATTCCCAAAAGGTCGTACGAACCACCTGGACTGACAAAGCCGTTTTGGACATCTATTACTATTAAAGCTGGATTGATTTCATAGTCTCTTAGCTTCATCATACTACAATCAGGTGTTTTGATGATTTATAAAATTATGTTGCTAATTATATATATATACAGACGGCAAAGCTTGTAATGTTAGTTTGTCCTACAAATTAATTTATCCTATAATTTTCTATACTATGTATGATAGACTAGACCAGATACTTTCTAACAAATTTGCAGTCTAGTTAGGCTAATATTTATATTGACGTATAAAGAAATTATAATAAAACTTATTTGAAAATGGAGAAATTACAACAAATATGTCTTACAAAGAATCCTGTAGAACGTGTGGAACATACCTTAGACCTATTTCAACATGTACTGTTTGTAAGGAATATGTCTCTTGGATTTGTGCCAAATGTGAAAAAGTCGAAGACATTACTCATACCCATAATATTGATAACACTGAGCAAAAGGATAATACTCTATATGGTTATCTGGGTACAGGTTGAATCTCCTTAATATCGTTCATGTATTTTTGAAGGATCTCTGGAATTTCAACAGTACCCTTTGCTGTCTGATAATTTTCCATAATAATAACCATAGTTCGTTCGGTTGCCACAAGCGTACTATTCAGAGTATGAACTAACCGCGTTTCGTCGCTTGTCTTATCTCTGAACCGGATACTAAGCCTGCGCGCTTGATAATCAATATCATTTGAACATGAAACTATTTCCCTATATGTATTCTGACTAGGCATCCATCCTTCAATATCATAGGTTTTGGATGAAACCTTACCCAAGTCTGCTGAACACAACAGAACAACACGATAAGGGACCCCAAGCTTTTCATAGAATTCTTCTGTTAATGATAACATCCTCTCGTGTTCCTTCCATGAGTCTTCTGGACGCGAATAGATGAATTGTTCAACCTTTTCAAACTGATGTACTCTGAATATACCTTTCATATCCTTTCCATGGGCACCGGCTTCTTTTCTGAAGCATGGGCTTATACCACCATATCTAATTGGTAAATTCTTACCTTCCAAAATTTCATCCATGTGCATAGCAGCCAGTGCATGTTCGGATGTCCCTATCATGTACAGATCTTCACCTTCAACCTTGTAAATTACTTCTTGAAAATCTCCAAGGATCACAGCCCCTTCCATGGCATGTTTTCTAATCATAAAAGGTGGTTGAACAACAACGTACCCTTTTTTGGATAAAAAGTCAAGTGAAAAGTGTATCAGAGCTTGGTTCATTCTTACCAGATCATTTTTTAAAAAGTAAAATCTAGCACCTGATATCTTTGCTGCCCGTTCAATGTCAACTAAATCAAGCGATGTAGCAATGTCAACATGATCCTTAGGATTGAAACTATGTTTTCTAGGAGTTCCATTTTGTTTAATAATTACATTATCAGTTTCATCATTTCCAATTGGAACAGATTCATGGATAATATTAGGAACCATCATCAGTAGGTGTCGAAACTTTGGTTCAATAACCGCTTTTTCTCTCTCAAGGTCGATAATCTTATCTCCAATTTTGTTCATTTCTTCTAACTCGCCAGCTATATCATTCTTGTTCTTCTTTTTAGTGGCTATAGTATTTGCAAGAATATTTTTTTTATGTTTGGCCTCTTGCATTTCAATAACTATTCTCCGACGCATTTTGTCCAATGTAAGTAAGTCTTTAATTGGAAAATCTAATTTTCTCTTTTTCAGCATATCTTCTATAACTTGTGGATTTTCTTTCAGTAGTTTTAAATCAATCATCACTGATCACATTTTTTGCAAGCGAAATATGGTCTAACACTTCATCAGTGGTATTGATCAGTGTTTCAATTCCAGTGCTACATAGAAATTTAATAGATAAGGTGTTATTATTATCTTTTGAAAAGACTTTCATGGACAGTCCTTTTGGAAAATTAATATTGTCTGGTTTTAATGCCTTCATAATTGCATATCTCTCAGTTTTTTTTGACAAACTTATATCTATGATAGCTGTCACATCAAGTGATTCACGAGGAAGTTCTGAACTTCGCATCAACTACAGCACTCCTAATGCTAGACAAAAAGTCCTCCAATCTTACAGATGGAATTCTACAACCGGCTGCTGCTGAGTGACCCCCTCCTTTTCCACCCACCAATTCTGAGCAGTGCCTCATTATTAATCCTAGATTTGACTCTGATATACATCCAAGACATTTTCTAGAAGAAAATTTGTATGTTCCATCACTGCTTAAAGTCCTAACAAAAAGTAGCCGGTTATTAAGTGTAGGCGAGCCACTTAACAAAGAAGAGACAGCTCCAAGCATGTCTTCCGCCAAAAGACCTTCGCCATTGACAAAAATAGACTTTCCATCATCGATCAAGCGCCATTTCTCAGAGAAAATAGTGGAGATATAATTCCTTAAGCTAGCTCTATAATTACTGGCTATTTCTTCACCTTCAGTTAACATTCTATTTCTATCACCCAAACAAATCGCTACTCCAACACCTGCTTTTTTGATTCTTCCACAGGCATTAAGCATAGTTGAAAATTCTCTCGCATCACGAAGCTGGCTTCTCTGGTCTTCTTTTGTAAGTGTATATGTATGTCCTATAAGGTTGTCTATTACATTCATTGCGGTCATTTTCGAAGAAGTAACTACAAATTTTGCAATAGCGTCCAAAATAATGCCTCTCTCTTCCTGTGAAATTTCGGAAAGGACACGCCATCTGCCATTATCCTTCATCTTTATTCCTGCATTCTTCATTAGTGTATAGCAGTTTTCTCTATTCCAAGTCAGTCCATCAATGTAGGGAAATGAGGTATAGGCAAGTGCTTCATGAAGTGGTCTGGTCTCTCTCCCTGTAAGGAGAAGATCTAGATCTACAGTTATTAGATCTAATGATTGAGCAGTCTTTATAATCTCTGAATTTATTCCAGTAAGTGATTTTTTCTCTCCTTGGTCTTGTCTGTCAGCCAAGGCAGAAACAATCGCATTAGATGAGAGATCCCTATTTGTTCTGTCAAGTGTACTTGCAAGAATATATGTCATTCCGCCAGCAGAAATTTCTTTTCCACCATCTATATCATATTTCCACGCATTAAGGATATAATCATTATAACTTCCTGTTATTTCTTCTTCAGGAATTTGATGATGATCAATTATCAACCATTTATTATCAAGAGCCCTATACAACTCATTAGCCATTCCTCCTCCTAGGTCAGTGATTATATAAAAGTCATGATTTTCAGATTTCATTTGCTCAATAACATTCAAAGTCATATCCGAAATAGTTCGAACGATACATTTGCCTCCTAATCTAGCCAAAGCAGTGAAAATATTGCTACCGGCTGCTATACCATCTGCATCCAAATGAGTAATAATACAGATTTCATTATCATTTTCAACTAAGGAGTTGATCTTTTCGCAAAAAGGTTTTAGGGCCTCATAAAGTTCTTTTTTGCCCATTATAATATCTCTTACTCTAGCTGAGCAATAACTGCTGCATATTTCCAGCCTTTTTGGAGCTTTCCAATACGCTTGTAGTATTTAGAAAGTCTATGAATCTTTGCTTCAACAAGCTCCAAGGAACGAATGTTTCTATGATCACTAGTATGAACTCTAAGATGTCTTTGAAGTGCCAAAGCCTTTTGAATCAATTTATCCAAGTCTTCTGGCATTTCTTGTTTGAGATTACTTTCAATAAGTACTTCTGTGATGGTTTTACCTAGAATTGTCCTTGTAAGAGGTATTCCGTATTCCTCCCGCATTCGAATACCAATTTCAGTTGGTGTTAGGCCTTGTTTTGATAATTGGACAATTAACGCTGACACTTCCCCATGACTTTTTGTCAGCTCAGAGGGAACATTTTTAGAAGTTGGGCGAATAGAATGGGATTTGCCACGAGTATGAGCATGTATTCTTGCCATATATTAAACAAAAAAGAACAAGAAACTTTATCTTAAACGTTACTTGATTTTCTTTAAACTAAGTGTATAAAGAGATATAAAAGAGAAGCTGTTTCTTGTAATATTTTATGTATATTAATACTATTGATGATGATGCTGGACATAAAGATTAAATAATTGAATTCGAAAATTAGATTAGGATGAATAAGCCAATAGCAATGGCGATAGTGGCATTAGGTCTTCTGGTAGGCTCAGCGATTATGGTACCAATCATTCATTTAGCAAATGCACAATATACTACTCCTACAGCTCCCGGATCAGTAGAAGAGCAAATAAAACTAGCAAAAGAGAAAATTCAAAATACTCAGCAAGCAGGAGCATATGGTTCTGGTACGGCAATGCTGGGAGGCTCTAGTGAGACACCGATTTTCATTGGTGTACTGGCGGCAATTTTTGGTGGCGTTGCAGCAGCATTCTTTATAAAAAGCAGATCTGGTGTGAAAAAGGAAGCAACCGTCTAAAACCTCTCTACTTTTTTTGTTTTATGTCCACATCTTGAGTGATCAAAAATAATAATTGTTTAATAAAATTTCTATGGTTTATTATTCTAGATGTTTGATTGCAGTATTATAAATATCCTGGTTATCAGTTATCATGGAGATATAAAGACCTATTTTAAACCAAATCAGACATTCCTAATCACAGAATACCATACCAAAATGTATATATCATGGACTTTGACTGCTGTATATTAATGATCGCTATAATAAGCCTTATGGCAATGGCGAGTATCACTGCGTTTAAAAATCTGATAGGACAGATCGGACCTTCTTATGACCCACTATTTTATGACGTAATGACCTATATCTTTGGCACTATGCTGTTCGCAGTATTCCTTTTAGGTGTTATTGCGTACTGGCTGAGGAGGAAGGGTCTTGGTGGTGGTTCTGCAAAGGAAAAATGGACGCAGGAATTAGAAAGATACTTTGAAAGAGAACAGATTGGTCTAATTCCAGATGAAAAGCACCATTGGTAAGCCATAAGTGACTTGGACTAAAAGGATATAGTATAACCCATAAATTTCTTTGTTACCCTGTTTTTATAGCTAGGTTTTACAATCTTTCTCTCCTAGACGATGAAGCATCTCCTTTTTGGAGACTATGCATCTGATTGAACAATATCCTATTTTCCTCTCTTAAAGCATATCCGAAATGGTCGTTCGATGATTTTATTTCCTTTTGAAGAATACTATCGTCTTGTTTTTCCTCTTCTGCTGTCATTTCATGGCCTTAAC
>DASQWW010000138.1:0-5850 GCA_035640055.1 Nitrososphaeraceae archaeon
CGAGATAATATTCTTAACAGAGTTTGTGTTGCAAGAGCACCTTCTCGATAGTCATCATTTCTTAATGCAGCCTCAACCATATCCATTCCTATCAGTTTTGCAGTTGGATCTATACCTTTAATGATCCGTAAAACTTCAAAAGGATCCAAGCCAAATGGTTCAGGGGTTCCTGTACATGATACATAAGGCAAGTCGTATACATCTATATCAAATGATATATAGATCTTTTTATGTTCAGTTGCCTTTTTCAAATATTCTAATACAGTGTGGATACTATTGTGTATCTTCCATGCATCAAATGTTATAACCCCTTCCTCTTCGGCTATATCATTCTCTTGTCTATCTGTCTGCCGTATTCCAATTTGGATCAAGTTCTTACCTGTGATATGTCCTTCTTTTATTATATGGTAAAATGGAGTAGTATGGCACATCTTCATTTTGTCATACTCTGGTTTCATATCCCTGTGGGCATCAAAATGAATTACAATAGGTTTTTCTTTAGCTAATGCTTTAATCGAATAGTAAGATAAAGTATGCTCACCACCAAGTATTACCGGTAATTTGTTAGCATTGTACAGTACAGTAGTTATTTTAGGGATTGTCTTGTCAAGAAATGATAGTATATTACAATCTTGTTTTTTGTCTTTCTTAATAAGATGGGCAGGAAGTTTTAGATCTCCCATATCATAGATTTTGACTCGTTCATAAATGTCTATTTTTTCATCTAAAACAAAAGTCTCAATTTGGCGTGCGGAAGTTAACCTAATTGTTTCTGGTCCTCTTGCTGTACCCTTTCTAAAACTTCCAGTGATATCCAGTGGGACACCATAAAAGATAACGTTAGAGTCATTAAACGAAACTTGGGCCGACGAATCTGCAAAACTATATCCTGCATTTGTTTTTTCAGGAATAATGAAGAGTGGCTCAAGGAAATCAATAAGATCGTTTTCCTTCAATGGTATAACAAAGAGTATATGCAGTAATATGAATATTAAATGCCTTTTTATGAGTTTATATTTATCTCAGTTTTAATATATGAATCGGAAGCAAAATTATGAAAGTAATATAAAAGAATATTTCGTATACTCTATGTTTACCTGATAAATATAGGTATAACTTTTATAGAATTTTTAATGTTAATTGTTTTATGAACTGTTCTGCGTAGACTGTTGTATGATTCCTGAGTCAATTAGTATAAACACGATATATTATAAACAACATACCCGAAACAGGCTTGCCGTGAATATAATGATAACACCAATGGCTACGATTGCATTTACAGCTATGCTAGTTGCAGCAGGAGGAGGAGTAGTAGGAACAGGCGGATTAATTCTTACAGCCAATGCACAAAGCGTCTTTCCTGGCATAGGAGAGGAAGAACAACAACCAAATGGAGGACCTTCTACTACTACTCCAGTAGCTTCACCACAATTTAGTGCTGAGAATATTTATAAAACACAAACTATGCAAGTCGATGCTGATATTAAAAACCTAGTTATTCTTATCCCAGATCAGAAGCTTACAGACCAAGGATTCTTACCAAAGGACGCAACAATTGTTAAAGGAACAAAAGTAGTTTGGATGAATGGACAGATTGATACAGTCCATAGTATAGCAGTACGAGATGACACAGGAAAAGAGATCTTTACTAGCCCACCAATTCCATACAGAAACGGTACAGAGTTTACCTTTGATGATAAAGGTACATACAGCTATTCAGATTCCCAAAATCCATCAGTCCAAGGAAGCATTAATGTAATTGATAAGAAAGACTCCCAAGACGATATATCAACAAATTCAACTACGGTGACAGCAGGAGTATTCGTAGTTCCAGCAGCAAGGCAAGCTTACTT
Source organism: Nitrososphaeraceae archaeon (assembly GCA_035640055.1). Taxonomy (GTDB): domain Archaea; phylum Thermoproteota; class Nitrososphaeria; order Nitrososphaerales; family Nitrososphaeraceae; genus DASQWW01. Next base: position 1,854 of record DASQWW010000138.1, read on the forward strand.
TGACAAGCACTTTACGACATTAGGATACCATCTAGTCTCAGACTATATTTTCGAGAAATCAGGCACTTCTAGTAGTAGTAGTAGTAGTAGCAGCAGCAGTAATAAAGGTAAAAGCGACTTAATTGTCTACACACAAGATGCTGGCAAGTTTGAATCAATAGTGAAAAGAACAGGAGTAAAGATTAATTTTCTAGAGCCAATAATATATCCTGAGCTCAAAAAACCAAAACCACCTGTCTGAGCATGATGACTACCAAATAATAAAATACAAAGGCCTATCATGTTACTGTACAACAAACAAATGTCCACCCACTCTTTTATTATTTTTGAAGAATAGAATTTTTATGAGCATAGTATTCGATAGACTTCTTCTCATATAATAGTAAATAATATCCTATTATGGTAACACCTCTAATACTCTATCATAGCTTATTACTAACATTTTACTATTTGTTCCAAAACAACTCGTCTAAATTTGACTGACGCGGCTTGCCTAAAATAGATTTAAAATCAAAGTTTAAAGATGATAGGAGCTGATCAAAGGTTGCTTCCATGCTTTCAATATATTTTTCTGTATCTATCTCTTCAGGTTTTGCAAGCTCTACTGGTTTGACACCATCTCCTTTTTTTGTTTTCACATACGAAATAATATCTCCTATCTTAAGTTCTTTTCCTGCATCTACTAATAATTTTGCCGCTTTAATATGCTGTGGTAATCCTTTGTAGGTTTCAATTTCTCTACCTTTGTCATCAAATGAGGATGTTGCTTTGTTAACACCTATTGATGTTATTGCCTTCTTACCATATTTCTCGGGAGACTTATTTATCATGACATTAAAGCTTAGATCTACTACTGGTATTTTTCGTGATTCTAAATTCTTGGCATTTTCTTGAATGATATTTTTGATCTTTTCTTTAGCAGATTCAAAATCACTTTCTGAATTTACTCTGCTTAAAATATCTAAGATACTATAAAATGCATCTCGTATAAATGGAGGAGTATGTGACTTCTTCCCGGTCAGACCCTTGACATCTACTGTGCCATCTGTAAGAACACCCAGATAATTTTTCTTTAAATCACTGAATACTACATAACGATAATGCTTGTCTGTTTCAAGATCCACACCAAGGTTACTTCTTGCCCAAGCAGAGATTTCGTCGACATTTTTTGCAGAAGGATTTTTTAAAAAAAGCGAATCAGTATCTCCATATACTACATCAATACCTATTTCTTTGCATTTTTGAATTGTTTTCGTGGTAGTGATTCTCCCAATAGCTGCTGTCGCATCATCTACTGGTAAACAATATAGTGGAAATATTTCTGCTCCCATTACGCCATAACTGGCATTCAGAATTACCTTGATTGCTTGACTAACTACATTGTATAATTGCCGCTCTTCATTAGCAAGCGCCTTATCCTTGGATAGGTGCTTGTAATAATTGACTCTTAAATCACGTAACGATCCGATTAAAAGAGAGGTCAGACCTCTCTTTTCTTTACATATCCAATGTGTAGTTTCTGGTATGTGCTGGCTGGCTTCATTTTTGCAAGATTGATGAGAGCAGTTTACTGTCTCATATGATAGATTATGTACCTTAATAATGCTGGGATAAAGACTTGCAAAGTCTACGACAACTACGTTAAAATGGATACCAAGTACCGGTTCTACAACTAATCCTCCGCGATACTTTTTCTCCCTTATTATTGCAGTGGTTGAAGCGGTGCCCTTTGCCTGCAACTCATCACGTCTTGGAATTAGTGCGTTACGCCGGCGGTGTTCATAATACAACATTCCTCTGATCCACTGGTTAACTCCAAAGCGTGCAATATCATCAACAGATAATCTTGCAATTCTTGCAATGACTATCAGCAATTTCATCAATAAATTATTATTGAAACTAGTCAATCTGAAAGTTAGATCAGCATCTTTTAAGCAATATTCAGCTAATTTCTGTATTGACAGCTCCCCAATATCACCATCAAACTCTACTTTGCTATCATTTAGAAGGGCCTCACAAATGCTGTTAAGTGTATATTCTGAGTATTTGTGACTAAACGCGTAGATTTGCATCGATCTGTTCTGGAATGTTCTGAACAAATCAATGTGCAGTCCATGTCTTATCTGAACTGGCTCGGCTTGTACACCTCTTTTTACAAAAGTCTCTCTTTTGATAAGGATTGGAACCTCATCTTTTGAGATGATCAATTTATTGATGGGATCAATCCTTGGATCCTGTGATCTAGCGTAAAGGTATGGTAGGTCAAAATCATCGCCATTGTAAGTAATAATTATAGGGTATGAACTGATAATATCAAATGTTTTTTGTAACAATTCTTTTTCAGTCTTACAAATTTCTGCTTCAGAAATTAGGGAAGTGCCATTATCATGTGATTTGTCTTGTTCCAATACGAGAACTTTTTTGAAATCATCACTTGCCACAAATCCAACTGCAATAATACGTCTATCATGATCACGTGGGTTAGGCATTCTACCTTCTTCAGATTCAACTTCAATATCAACTGCGACCCTTCTCAGGTCAGGGATAGGCTGATTTAGAAGTTCTGCCCATGCTGTAATGTGTTGTTGATATTCTTTATTATCTGCCTTTATATCTCCTCCTTTTATTTTATCCCATAATAGGCTTTTTAATGTCTGCTGAATGCTATCAGAGATTTGATATTCTAACTGTTTGATTTCTTCTCCTTTTCTTATATAGTAGGCTCCAGGAATTAATCCAGTATCATATAGATAATTTTCATGGTATTTTATATCTGCCTCCCATGAGGTGACCTTTTCTCTGACGCTGTTATCTGTACCACCAATCGATAGTGGGTCAGGAGCAATTATCTTTAGAATATCGATCTCTTTATCGGAAATCAGTTCTTTTTTCTTTGTGCGTTCTAATGTATATTTTTTTTCTTTCTCGACTATCCTTTTAACGGTATCAACATACTGCATTTTTGTATAGCAGTAAGGTTTATGATTCGTTCTATCACGCCAGAAGTATATTTTGTTATCTTGCAGGTCATAAAATTTCAGGTAAACTCTTTGATCATCCCCTGCATAGACCGCTGATAGTAACAGAGCATGCCTATTTTCTGGCAGTTCCTCTATATCATCGAATAATCTTTTTCTTTTTTCTGCCACAAAAAAATGTTGTTCTTGCTGGGGCAATTTGGTACTAATAATTTCTTTTGTAAAATGGTATTAAAAGTTTCATGTCAATTACATTTGGTTCCTAGTCATTGATGGTTTTTCTCCTACAATTTTTTTCTCCTCTTTTACTTACATTTTTAAAAAATGTTTACTATTATATAGATACTGTGGGATACGACTTAGATTCTTCCAGCCATAATGGAATATCTACTAAAAAATTGGCTATACTCTTTGGGCTATCTATTATAGGTGCTATTATATTTATTCAAATATTATTTGGTTTTCCTCTTGCTAATTTGATTAGAGGAGAAGTAACGGAAGAAGCAAAAGTGGTTATCAAAAGTCAGGGAAAGTGTGTAGTCAATACGTCTGATCACCCACGCAGTATTCCAAATTGCAGGTATAATGTAGGTGATACATTAATAGTTACATATAAGAATGGCACAGAACCAATTGAAAAGTATGATTTAAAGAACAGTTAAGTACGTAATGAAGAACTATGACTTTATCGTGATGCTGGTTACCGATCGAATGTTCGATGTAAAATTATCAGGGTATTTATCTAGTTGAAGGGGGGTATAAATAATTCTTAAATGCTACCTACTATCATCCAATTTAGCTAATTTATTTGTTCTAGCTGTTAATTTGGGTACAATCTAATATAATCATTCCTCGCAGTTAGATAAAATATGGAAGTCTTTACGTATTTTGTTATTACATAATATTAATTTTGACTAAACGATTATTTATCAGTTCAGCGACTATATAATGTATATCGTGGGGTTATCTGATTGAAATTAAGTGACGCTGAGATAGAGAATCTGACAGGCAAGAGTTTT
>DASQWW010000139.1:0-23452 GCA_035640055.1 Nitrososphaeraceae archaeon
CGTAAAGGTGATGAAGCAAACAAACCGTTACTAAACCAAGTTAACTATGTTCTTCTACATCTACATTTAGCTGGTAAGCATGATGCTAAGCCAAGCCACGAAGAGCTAAAAGATTGGCTGCATAGCGGTCAGGTAGATGTACTTAGGATGAATCCTAAGAAGTAGAAGAGAAGGCTGTTTCATTCACTCTTCTTCTTTTTTCAAACTTTTGAATTTTTTTACTTTAAAGAGCTAAATTTTTTGTCTATTTTTTATAACACTGTTTTGTAGTTGACGTAGGGTTTAAATAGTTTCGAGCACATGCAGTTGATGATTAAAAATGCCAATTGCTATAATTCCAGATGTTGATGAACAAAGATGTATTGGTTGTGCTCTCTGTGTAGAGATCTGTACTGCTCTTGGTCCAGATGTACTAAGGGTAAAGCCCGTAGAAGGATGGAAGAGAGGTAAGGCGTTCATTTTCTATCCAGAAAGGTGCATATCTGATGGCGCATGTATCGGGGTATGTCCAACACATGCAATATTCTGGATGAGACCAATGGAATATACTTCAGGGGTACCAGTGCCACTGCATAAGAACGGTGTATTCGACAAGGGCTGGGAAGAAGGCTAAACAAGAAGCGTCGTCGTTATCATCATCACTATCACCGCGACTACACATCTAGTAGAAGGACTAAAGGTATACTACTCCCCTTTTACATTTTTATTATTGGTCGCTGCAGATAACAACGAATTCTTTATTTTAAGATATTAGAGCGGGGCATATTGGTAAAGGATTTTACAACTTCTGTCCATGCATCAGCAATATTTCTTCTATTATATCCTCCACCACCAAGAGCAATTATTCTTCCATCAGAGTGTTTGTGTGCAAGCCTATGTAATATGTCTGCCGCGTATCTGTGTGCCTTTGCTGTATATTTTAAATGTGTTATTGGATCACCATTTAAAGAATCTGCACCGCATTGGAATATAATTAACTGAGGTTTTGCTATATTATCAATAAATTCCTGTACTTTATAGAAAGCAGAAATAAAATCATCATCAGTTGAATTTGGATCTAAAGGTATATTCAATTTGGTGCCTTCTGCTTCACCCATACCAATTTCTAATTCTGAACCGGTTCCTGGATACAGGAAGCGACCATTCTCATGTATATCGGCAATAAAGAGAAGGGGATCGTTTTCGAATTCATAATAAACTCCATCACCATGATGCGCATCTATATCCACATAGGCTATTCTCTTTATGCCATACTCTTTTCTTGCCACAAGGATTGCAATTCCTATGTCATTAAAGACACAGAAGCCGCCTGCAGAACCCCTTCTTGCATGATGCAGCCCCCCTATTGGATTAAATGCATGCTCTATTCCATCCTTTTTTTCCACTACTAAATCCAATCCCCTTAAAGTAGAGCCAACTACATAAGAAGAAGCTTCGAATACACCTTTAAATGCAGGAGTGTCACCAATATCTAAAAAGCCTGTTCCATACTTTGAGCTCTTTTTGACAAGATCGACATACTCTCTATCATGAAATCGCAGTATAGTCTCTTCATCAGTTAGAGCTGGTTCTTTTATGGTTATTTGGCTAGATTTGTCTAGCTTCTCACTTTTGAATTTTGACCAGAAGGCATAGATTCTGTCTGAACCCCAAGGATGCGACCCACCAAATCCATACTTGGCGAGTGCTTCACCAACAAACACCGCAGTAGAGCACATAACATATATACACAGCTAATAAAATTCAACTATGTCGAAATAAACATTTTAGAAGAAATTAATGGATAGAAACAACAAAAGTGAGAGATGATATGTTTTGAAGGCAATAAAGAGGTTGTAGTATGAAAATCAACATTCTAGGTAATAACACAAAAATACACAATCAACCGATTGTGAAGAAAGAGATTACTCACAATAACTAATACAACATTTTTTTATTAGTGTACATGAAAAGTAATGTTGTGGTTTATACAAAAAGATAGAAGAAGATTAGGCAAGCGACTATGAGAGATAGAATTAGAGTAGTCATTACTGGAACTCCGGGGGTAGGAAAGCACACAACTGCAAAATTTGTTGCAAATAAATTAGGAAGAGCAACAAAAGTAATTGATATCAATAAATTTGCAATTGACAAACGTGCTATTTTGGAAAAAGATGATTGGTACGGAGTAGTAGATGTCAATGTAAAAAAGTTAACCAAACTGATGGCAGAGGAGCTCGCAAAAAAAGAAAAAAAAGAAGATCTTATAATTGTTGGACACCTTGCGCCATATGTATTAAAACCTACCAGTAGAATAGACCTTGCTGTGGTTTTGCGACGTTCACCCTATGAGCTAACAAAGGTTTTGGAAGAGAGGAAATATCCACCCAATAAGATAAGGGACAATGTTGCCAGCGAAATACTTGGTATTTCTCTTTATGATACATTGAAAGCTGTTAGAAGGCATAAGATCGCTGAATTTGATACAACGGGGAAAACGCCACAAAATACTGCTGACCAGGTCATCTCATTGTTACTGAAGAAATCTGAACGAGAAGTTGGAATAATCGATTGGCTCACGTTAGTATATAATAAAAAAGATCTTCAGAAATTCTTGGAATATTAACTAAATTCTGAATCTATTATTATTATTATTACATTACTATTATTATATGTTCTCCGCTATAGACAGAAGAGTTGCATCATTATCAATTTAATGATATATATTTTTACCTCGGTAATACTACTTCTTCTTTTCAAAAAAAGTCTCTATCGCATCAGAAAGATGCTTGTCTATTGAAATTCATATATATATTACTAAAAGCCTACCCACGATGAAATATTATGGCTGCAATACTTGCTCGAAAATTCGGAGAAGAGATAATTCAATTTGTAGGCAAAAAAGTTTCCGTAGAGACTTCTGATCAAAAAATTTTCAATGGAACGTTAACTGGTATTGATGAGAAACTTGATGTGGTACTTGATAATGTAGAAGGTGGTCAAGGAATCCTCAAACTAATTATCAATGGTTCATTTGTTAAAGATATAAAACTGATGGAAAAGCCATTTGATTTTAAAGCTCTTTCTGAGAGGCTTTCTAGAGTTTTTCCAGGTCTGGTGAAGATCAGAGAAGATGTGGGAGCTATCATTGTGATGGATAAGATTAAAGTCACACAGACAGGTATCGAAGAAGGATCTGGTCTTGCAGCAGATAGAGTCAAGGCAATTTATGATGAATTTATGAGGGAGACAAAGAAGTAGTATTGTCATTTGAGGTAAAATATACTGATCTGGCTGCGCGTATAGGAAGATTAGAAACTCCCCACGGTATACTTGAAACCCCTGCTTTTATTCCTGTTGTTCATCCAGTAAGACAGACTATTAGTCCTCAGTTTCTAAAAAATTTGGGTTTCGATAGTGTAATTACCAATGCATATATCACGCTACAACATTATGGCGACGAAGCACGAAGAAGAGGAATACATGATATCATAAATTATGATGGAGTAGTAATGACTGACTCTGGCGGTTATCAAGTTTTAGAATATGGATCCATAGACGTTGAACCTGCAACCATCGCACAATTTGAGAAAGACATCAGAGGTGACATCCTTGTCCCCCTTGACAAACCAACTGGTTATAGATTAAACTATGAAAAGGCAAAGGAATATGTCGAGCAGACACTTAAAAATGCAAAAGAAACCATTGAAGTAATAGCAGGAGGACGAGGAGGAAAAAAGAGCAAAAGAGTGGTGGAAGGCTCCGATTGGAATGATGACTATCATATGGATAGTGCAATCTGGGTAGGTCCAGTACAAGGAGCAGAACATTCAGATCTGGTAGAATATTGTGCTGCTGCCCTTGACAAAATGGGATTTAAGCTTATGGCACTTGGCAGTCCTGTAGAGTTAATGGAGGCATACGAGTTTTCTATATTAGCACAGATGATAGCTACCGTAAAGCGTGTCATTCCTGCTAAGCCAATTCATCTGTTTGGTGCAGGCCATCCAATTACAATTCCCTTAGTTGTTGCATTAGGATGTGACATGTTTGACTCAGGATCATATATTCTCTATGCTAGAGATAATCGATACATGCATGCAAATGGTACCATCAAACTGGAAAAGCTTTCATACCTTCAATGTCAATGCCCAATTTGTACTACTTATACTATCAAAGAATTGCTTGAGATGGATAGAGATAAGCGCACAATACAAATAGCCAAGCATAACCTGTATATTTTGAAAGCAGAAGTTTCTGCAGTAAAACAAGCAATAGTAGACGGTAGATTGTGGGAATATGTAATACAGAAGGCACGTGCTCATCCAAAACTTATGGAGGCCATAGAACTTTTCAAAAACTTTGAATTTCTAGAAGAAGGAACATTACTCTTCAAAGAAAAAGCAATCTTTTTTTATGATCCAATAGATCAATATAGACCTGAGGCTAAAAGGTTCAGAAAGATGGTTTCTGGATTTAGATCATCAATAACTAAAAAAAGGTTAATTTTGTATGCAGAATCCCATGTCCATCCGTTCTATTCTACTTATGACTTTCTTCAAATCGTAAAAAAATTCTCCAATGCGCAGATTTGTACTTATAATCCTTTTCTTGGAATTATTCCTGCAGAAATATCTGATATATTTCCAGCAGCTCATAATCTGATTTCAAAAAAATTAACTCCCTATCAGGCAAAGGATTATCCAAGTTTCATTGAATCTCTAAATGGATTTCTGATGACAAATAATACCTTCAAAGAAATAATAATAGTCGCAGACAGGTTTATGCGTGAAGTGGTCGAAAATAGTGGTAATGTGACAATAAAGGGTTTAAATGTAAAAATCATTGATTATGAACAAGATGTCCTTTTAAAACTATAAAATAAATATCATTTTATTTTAATAAAATGACGGATAAGAAAATTTATTAGGTATTATATAATACCTAATAAATATCTGAAAGTATTTTGTAGCCAGCTTAATCAAGGATTTGACCTACATTATTAGTAACGGATGAAATCAATGTTGCGGTTCTATGATCTCACTACTATGCTTCCTTTCATATTCAGTAATCTGATCGTTTAGTTGTAATGTCATTCCTATCTCATCTAGGCCCTCAAGCAATGTTTGTTTTCTTGTTTGATCTATTTCAAAGTACATGACCTTAGAACCAATGATCATCTGTTGTTTAGCCAAGTTAATCTCAATTTCTGCATCATCAGTATTAATAAATAGATATTCCACCTTTTCATTACTCAAAGTAATTGGCAGAATACCATTTTTGAAACAGTTGGTGTAGAAAATGTCGGCAAATGATGGTGCAATTATTGCTTTGAACCCATAATCTAACAGAGCCCACGCCGCATGTTCACGTGAACTGCCACTACCAAAATTATCTCGTGTAAGCAATATTTGTCGTCCTATATATTTCGGATCATTCAATACAAAACCACTTTTCGGTTTTCCATCCTTATCAAACCTCCAATCATAAAAGAGATACTTACCAAAACCTGCTCTTTGAACTAGTTTAAGAAATTGCTTTGGGACTATCTGATCTGTATCTACATTAACCATGTCAAGGGGAATCACTTTACTTTTAATAATTCTAAAGGGTTCCATTTCATCTCTCCTTCTTATCCTTCTATAACCATTCTCTCACATCTACAAAGTGACCTTCAATTGCAGCAGCAGCAGCCATAATTGGGCTTACAAGATGAGTTCTTCCTCCACTTCCTTGTCTTCCTTCAAAGTTTCTATTTGAAGTACTAGCACAGCGCTCCCCAGGGGCTAGGATATCAGGATTCATCCCTAGACACATACTACAACCAGATTCTCGCCATTCAAAACCAGCCTCCTTGAAAATCTTATCTAATCCTAGTCTTTCTGCTTCCATCTTTACTTGTTGTGATCCTGGTACTACCATTGCTCTAACTCTCGGTGATACCCTTCTTCCTTTTATGGCAATTGATGCTTCTAATAGATCCTCTAGTCTAGAGTTAGTGCACGAACCTATGAATACACGATCGATTGGAATATCTGTAATAGGCGTACCAGGTTTAAGTGCCATGTATTCTAAAGCACGCAAGGCAGCTTTTCTCTCATTTTCTTTTCCTTCTGCAAATTCATCAGGATATGGAATGGTATCTGTGACATCTATCACCATTGAAGGGTTAGTTCCCCAGCTTACTTGGGGTATAAGATCGTTAATGTCCAAAGTAATAGATTCGTCATACTGTGCATTATAGTCAGTTTTCAAATTCTCTTGCCAAAAATCGACCATCTTTTCAAATCGCTCACCTTTTGGAGCATACCTTCTTCCCCTCATGTAATTGAATGTCGTTTTATCAGGAGCAATCATTCCTGCCCTAGATCCAGCTTCAATAGACATGTTACAAATCGTCATCCTCTGTTCCATGGAAAGTTTAGATATGGTTTCGCCCTGGTATTCTATGACTGTGCCTGTAGCGCCTCCAGTACCTATCTTTCGAATAAGAGAAAGTATAATGTCTTTGGCAGTAATAGCATGTAATTCTCTGGACTTGCCAGTGATATTAATTGCAAAGGTTTTTGGCTTGTTCATCCACAAGCATTGAGTAGCTAAAACATGTTCAATTTCACTAGTACCAATACCAAATGCAAATGCACCAAACGCACCGTGAGTTGAAGTGTGACTATCGCCACAAACAATCGTTGTTCCAGGGAGGGTAATACCTTGCTCAGGACCAATAACATGCACAATACCTTGATTTGGGCTGTTAATGTCAAAAAGAGTGATCCCAAATTCTTTGCAATTTTGTACTAGTGTCTGGATTTGTATGGAAGAGGTTTGATCAGCTATTGGAAGCCTTCTATCATCTGTTGGTACATTATGATCAACTGTTGCAAATGTTAGATCTGGGCGCCTGACTCTTCTACTATTTAATCGAAGTCCATCAAATGCCTGTGGTGAAGTAACTTCATGGATCAAGTGGCGGTCTATGTATATTAGTGATGGCGTGCTGCTACTGTTATTATTATCATCATCATACCCCCTTCCTTTTTTAGGATATATTATATGGCTGTCCCAGATCTTCTCAAATAATGTCTTTGGCATTCTAATATAGCAGTTAATTAAGCTACAATGGAAATATAATCATATATGCTAACAAAAGACAATTATTGATAATGCTTAAATTTAGTATTAATTCTATTTACAGCATATGTATACTCCTCCTCAGGATAATAGATATCCTCATGGTATGTACCGTCCTAATCCCTCGGATAACAGGTATGCTGAATATATTGCAGAGCAAATAAAGAAAGGCACTACTACTTGCGCATTGACTTGCAAGGATGGTGTAGTACTTGCTGCTGATACCAGAGCAAGTGCAGGTTTTTTTATTGCTGACAGACACGTGATGAAGATTCAGAAAGTCGATAGACATCTAGGTATGACAATGGCTGGTGGTGTAGCTGACGCCCAGAATCTGGTAGACGTTATGCGTTACAATGCGAATCTCTATAGAATCTCAAATAAAGGGCCTATGCCGGTAAAGTCAGCAGCACGACTCTGCTCTAATGTACTCTTTAACCAACGGTATTTTCCTTATTATGTCCAGATTATTCTCGCTGGATACGATGGTAAGGACGGCGGACAGATATACAACATTGATCTATTTGGTTCGATGACAAGTGAGAAGTTCATCTCCACTGGTAGTGGTTCTCCAGTAGCTTATGGCTATCTTGAATCTGAATTCAAGGAAGGTTTAATAACTGTAAATGAGGCCTACAAGATAGCAATTCATGCAATTGCAGCGGCTATAAGAAGAAATGCAGGTACTGGTGATAATATCAATGCCGTTATCATAGATAAGGATGGCTATCGTGAGTTATCTAAAGAAGTAAAGAAGGCTGTCGGCGCAGTTTATTAACCAAATTTTAGCTTGATATTATTTCGTTTATAAACAGGCTACTATCCAGTTTGGAAAATCTTGTTAGTTTTATTTTTGCTCCCTGCTTCATTAGATCTCTAAGATGCTCTCCTGATTCTGCTTTCGCCCACCAGTTCTCTCCAAATTTATTTTGCATATAAATGTCTAGCTCCGCAGCACGAACGGCTGCAAGTAAATAGCTTGGTACGTACATTATTTCATCAGGCAGAATATGATGCAGCATCCAGTATTCACCAGGCATTTCAAGGCTAGTGTATTCTTTGATTAATTTAGAATAGAGTTTACTTGCATCCTTTATTGAAAGGTTTTTTTGCCAGAATTCCGCCTTCATTAATGAATTTGCGACATAAAATGTAACAAAAAATAGTTCCATGAAATTGTTCCTTTCTACGAGTTCATTTAGAGTCTTTTCATCTTTGATTCCAAGAGCTTTTTTTAAGTAGTTCCTATTCTTTGTGAGTCTTTCTAGAAAGATCGAAAATATTTCTGCTATACCTATAGAAAAGCTGTATTTATTCCAGTATTCTAATTGTGAATTAATAGATATTGCATGTACTGCATGACCAGTCTCATGAAAACACCCTTGAAGATCAAAATATGGGCTTTCAGTTTTGTATAAAATTCGAACATCATTTGGAATCTGGATAAAGAAGCAAATGGGGGATGGATATTTGTTCTTTCTATTTTTTATATCAAAGTGAATTTTAGATAAATCAAACTGCATTCTCTGAAGTATTTTTTTTATCTCTTTAAGAGGATCTATTGCTGAAAAATTCTTTTCCAAGTCAGAATAGACGCGGTTACGAAAGAAATAAAAATCATCGTAATATTCTGCTTCTCTTCCAAGTACTTTTTCAGATATCTTAGCAAGCGACTCTCTGAATGGTTTCTTCGTTAGTTGACCCAGTGACTTTATAAATTGGATTAATTGCAAATATGATATCTTTTCATTTTCTAGATAACCATCAATGGGGTTCATTTTCACCTTGCCTTTACTGCTCATACTTCCATATTCTGCATAGATTTCTTTCATCTTATTAAAGCGGCATTCAATAATTGGAGCTATGTATTTTGTCTTTGTAACAAATTCATCGAATACCTCCTTTCGTTTAATTGAGTCTTTTTCAACACTATTAAACTGTCGCCATGTACTCCAATTAACAGGGTCTTTACCAATCCTATGTTTTGAAGAAACAATCTTTTTGTTTCTCACATTATATAATTCAAGTTCAAGTCTTTTTGTCTTGGAATCCGCAATGTTTTGTACCGCACTAAGAAACATTTCTCTAGGATTTGAAAATGAATTAATAAAGATCTGTGCACAAAGTATTTTCATTTCAGCTAGCTGCTCTATTAATTTTTCACTATAGCGAAAACCGCCATATTGTTTGTAGCGTTCATCAGTCTCTGCAATATAGATGTGCTCATCAATTTCACACCATTGCTTCAAATTCATGTTGAAACAACAGATTATTAAAAAAGATACGCAATTTTAAGGTTAAACATATAGAGATTATTGATCTATTGATAACTTGCAAAAAAATTCGATTTTCATATAGTAGTTAGTTATGTCGTATAATATAATTATATATTTAAGGCTGATTACCTTCAAATATTTTTGAATAGAAAAGATCATGATTTTGAATAAAAAGCTGCCCGCAATATTTAAAAAGGCATGACTTGCTGACAGGTATTATTATTTAAAAATCCTATAGGAAGCTTATAAAATATTACTATTTAGTTATTCAATTATGACACTGCAATTTAACGTCATCTTATCAACTTATTTTATAATGACGAACTTTAGCAGTAATTGGGTTAAGAATAAGAAACTAAATACATCTGAGCGAGTAAAGGAGAGTGTAAGAACACCACACCCCCTCAAGTCAAGGATTGAATTTGCAAAGAAAAAGGTTCAGACACAAAATCAAAAACTGGACACTATCCTCGATAAATTAAAAGGAAAGGAAAAGTCACTTTTCAATCAAGTTGTCACATTTCTGCAGAAACATGATATGCAACAAGGTAAGATGATATCAAATGAACTGGCCCAAGTCAGAAAGACAATAAAGACAATTTCACAGTTAAAGACGGCTCTTGAACAGATACAACTGAGACTAGAATCAACAATTGATATCGGAGACATAATGGTAGCAGTTGGACCAGCAATGGGAGCATTGACAAGAGTAAGATCCGGTTTATCAGGAGTGATGCCAGAGGTAGATACAGAATTGAGCGAAATCAACGGAATATTCAGTGATATCCTGATGGATGCAGGAAGCATAGGCACTACATCCTTTGGATTTGACGCTAACAGTGAAGAAGTAGATGGAATCTTAACTGAAGCAAGTGCAGTGGCAGAACAGAGAATGAGCGAGAGCTTTCCAGATGTTCCAATAGGTTCATCTCACAGTAGTTCAAAATCCTCAATACGTGAACACTCACAATAGTAATTCCTAAATTAATATATCCACCTACTATTTCTTTACTCTGTAAACTATGGTTTTGGATGCATTTTATCTATAAAATAATCCAAATAAAAGCCAAGTTGTCGACAAACCAGAGGGGTAAGAGACAAATCGGATAGATACTGCGTATTCTACGACCTATAATAATATGTTTGATTTTGAAACAAAAGCAATTTTAAAATATTGAAAAAATCTGACTATTATAGTATATCTTCTTAAGGTATGAATATGAGTAGCGCTTGACATGATGCCCAGAGATTTTCAGTTTGGATAATCTTTATAGCGATCTTCTTTTATCCGTCTCCTCATTTTCTAAACCCTGCAAGAACTTTTAACAAAAAGAATTATTATGATAAAGTTATATCTTATCATAATAATGTCAAAACACAAGAGACAGTCCGCCGGTGTTATAATTATATCAACTTTCCCTACTCAAGAATCTGTCACACAAATAGCTAAAGAGTTAATTGTCAACAAAAAATTATGTGCCTGCATAAATCTGACAAAGATCAGATCCCTGTACTTTTGGAAAAATAAACTTGAGGATCAGGAAGAATTTATTACATTATTTAAAACGACCAAATTTGCTGCAGACAAGCTAAAATCTGAAATTAAAAAAATTCATCCTTACGAGGTGCCAGAAATAGTAGAATTAAAAATGAACGATGTTTCTAAAGCCTATCTGTCATGGATGATGGAAACGACTATGGCAACAAAAGCAAGAAAATAATAATATATGAAAAATCTTCAATAATTAGTATATTTTACATTAATATCAACGGACTGCGTATCGGAGTAAGGCTATTATGCCACCAAGAGATGAAACTCGTAAACCGATATCTGTAGATGAATCCACTGCAAAAGCCTTTGCTCCATGGACTTCAACAGAGTTTAATAGCTTTACAACACTATTTTCATCAACAGTTTTGAAGATAGTATCTGAGAATACAAGGTATTTTATAGATTTCATAGATGCAGCATTCAATACTTCCTGCATACCGATAGCATACTTTGCTTCGCCTTTATATACTAGGTACATTATCTCATCTAGTATTGATGAGACAGTGGTAAGTTTACTCAATCTCATTGCCTCCTTTGCATAAGAACGAAGAAAAACAAAAACCCCATCTTCTCCGGCAACGTCTACTCCGTCTATTATTGTTATCTTGTCTTTTTCAAATCTTTTTTTTTCGACAAGTAAATTATAAAATCTGCGCTTTGTTTCACCGGGACCAAATACTATTATTCTACTACTGTTTTTTTCTCCTGTAAACACATTCCAGATAGTTTTGAAAATATTTTCAAAGAACGTTTCCATAGTCGAATTATTTTTGGTTGCTGATTGCTGATAGCGTTTGCCACTATGGCCTGAATAGAGGTTCGGAATTAATTTTAAATGAGTTCCAGAAACCTTTGCTATAGCCGCTTCATTTGTATCAACTGAAACTAGAATGAAATTTGTACTATCCCCTGATTTCTTTAAAATGTTTAGCTCAGCATTATTCCATTTTCTATTTTTGTCAATTGTTATTGTGTCATCTATCTGCACTGTCAGCGAATGATGTATTCCTCTAGGCACAAGCTCATTATCAGAATTTGTTATAATACCTGTTATTCGTAACCTATCTACAACACCATCAAAACTTATATTCATAGTCCTGATCGAAACTCGCACTCTAATGCGTTCTCCCTTATCAGGTCTGGAATATTCTTTTACGTTTTTTATAACTCTAGTAGTATTGGCAATTATATAATCTCCATTTTCTATTATTCTTCTCAGGGTAAAAAGATCATCTGAATCTTCTGGAATGACAAAATAAGCTTTGCCAGCAGACCCTTTCGATTCCTTAATAATCATAAGATCATACTTTACTTCTTGTCATCATCATACATTATACTGTTTTTCGTCAGTCAAGGAAGAAGTATTGTCTTCTTTAGGCTGCGCTGATTTCAGATAGTTATTAACCCATTCCTGTGTTAACACTCCAGACTCTACTAAATTTACCAATGCATTGGCAGAAGCGTCTCCCTGCACTTTACCTGACTTCCTTCTTGTTTGTCTCCATTTAAGTTGTGTATTGCCACTTTTTGAGGAATAAATTATCCCAAGAATCTCTCTTGCATTTACGAATGTCATCTCACGTATTTTTTTTAATGTTACTTTGTCGGCAGCTTCAATATATATTGCACCTGGTCCTTCTTCGCGTTCTGGAAATACCTCATAGTCACGCAAATAACTTTCAGGAATAAAAGACTTACAAGTACTAATGATAACAAATTTTCTGAAACTTTCAAGTGAGGCAGTAGTTTCTATGTGTACCAATGTACTTCAGAATACTATTTAGCGACTTATCAAGTTTATGACATTAGATGATGATAATAATAATAACAACTTTTTTCTAATATAGTATTGTCATTTTTGAGTAGCATATTTGATGATAATAAAACATGTGAACCATCAAGCTATAATAATTACTATCCTGAAACTCCAATGCACCGAGAAGTCAAAAAAAGAGACAAAGAGAAAGGGGAACTGCAGCAGTTGATCCAATCTGATGGACAAACTCCTAACTCAAGATCTACTTCATCCATTAACTCAGTAGGGCTAGTTTCGTCATCGTTTGTCCATTTGGTTTTCAATAGTGCAATATAAAAATGAGATCTTTATTGAAAGAAAAATTAGCCAAAACAAGTTGGCAAAAGTAAATATCTACTGCTTAGCAGTATATACATATAATATATTTTAGTATTTACTAAAATCATATGGTATGCATTCAAAAAAAAGACACTCACGATATAGCGACAACGACATTGAAGGCCCGAGATTAGATAAGAGAGTTACAGGAAGGGAATTAACACCATATGAAGAGACCATTGCTCGTCTTAATACATTAGTTGAAATGCTTGATGAAAAAGGGATCATAAACAAAAAGGAATATGATAGAACTGTAGCAATGCGTTTACATGAAATTTCTAAGGCTACTGCTTTTGAACAAATGGATGAGGAGATCTAGTCTCTGCTAAACCTTTTAGTCGTATACGTCATCTCTATAGCCCTCCATATTTAGTTTTATCATAGCTGTTCATAGGCTTCAAATAGAATAAGCTTTCGAATTATAATAGGTGTAGATATATTTGCTACTCTATTAGTCTTTAAGATATATTGTTATAATAATAATCAATATTCAACTAATCAATTTTGCAGTACGAATTATAATAATAAGCAAATTTCATAATGTAGGTTCAAAACAATTCTTTTGGTTGTGATATACTACTACTATCCAAAAGTCGAAATAGACTAAATATTAGAGATTATTGACAAGCAGTAGGATTACACTTATCATTATAGATTTATCTGAATATCATCTTGCTATTAACTATGAAAGGTTAAATTAACTCTTTATTATAAACTCAAGCAGTTCGGGTTTTAAAAATTGAGCGATCTATTACAAGAAGAAGAAATTGGACAATGGAGAAGGACACATTATTCATTTGAGGTTGACGCATCCCTTAACGATAGCGAGGTAATAATTATGGGTTGGGTTTCCAACATCCGAGACCATGGCGATATCCAGTTCATAATGATAAGAGATAGATATGGCGACATACAAGTTATTGCAAAAAAAGATGAATGTACAGAACAGTTATTTAGACAAATACATCAGGTAAAAGAACATAGCTCGCTTGCGATCCGAGGTAGAGTCAGATCTCAAGAAAAAGCCCCTAATGGTGCCGAAATTGTCCCGTTAGAATTGAAGGCATTTTCTATAGCCAAGAAAGCTGTTCCTTTCATGGTTCAAAGTAAAACGTCTGTTGGTATTGATACTAGATTAGATTTGAGAGCTGTAGATCTTCGTAGAAATTTTCTTCAGAGTATTTTTCATATTCGGCACACTACTTTGAATGCAATCAGAACGTTTCTTACAAAACAAGGATTCATTGAAATAAATACACCAAAAATGATTGCTACTGCCACAGAAGGAGGCGCAGCATTATTTCCAATATTTTACTACGATAGAGAAGCATTTTTGGCACAGAGCCCTCAGTTATATAAGGAACAACTAACTATGGCATTTGATAATGTATTTGAAATAGGTCCAATTTTTAGGGCAGAACCTTCACGTACCAACAGACATCTTTCGGAAGCAATATCTATTGATATTGAGAAGGCATTTGTGGACTATACCGACATAATGATATTGCTTGAAAAAATGATCTTATATATTGTCGAGTCAATTATAGAAGAAAACAAAGACGATCTTAGGTATCTTGATCTCCAATTATCAGACATCAGACTGCCATTTCCAAAATATCCCTATTCTGATATAATAAATCAGTTACAGAAAGCAGGAAAACAGATTAAATGGGGAGATGATATTCCACCCCAAGCAATAAAGAGTTTACAAAATGATAGAATGAACGGCTTTTACTTTATCACTGACTGGCCTACTTCTACGCGGCCTTTTTATGTAAAAACAAAGTCTATAGAATCAGAGCGAATTTCTGAATCATTTGATCTGATGTACGGATCTCTTGAGATATCATCTGGCAGTACGAGGATAAACAGAAAGTTTGAGTTATTAGAACGAATGAAGAAACAGGGATTGGATGTACAGGCATTTGACTATCACCTTAGAGTATTTGATTATGGAGTTCCCCCTCATGCAGGATTTGGTGTCGGTCTAGAACGTCTACTGATGGCTATCACTAAAGTTGAAAATATACGTGACGCAACATTATATCCACGGGACATAGACAGATTAACTCCCTAGTAATAACAAGGAGAGTAGTGGCAATGGTTTCTCAAGATGAAATAAAACACCTCGGTTGGCTTTCAAGGTTAGAATTAACAGAAGAAGAGCTTATAAAGTATACTTCCCAGATTGAAGAAATAATTAGATACCTGAACAAATTAGACACTATATCTTTGGCTGAAATTGAACCAGTCCGTTTGAAGAAAAAGTTTTCTGAGTTGAGAGATGATCACGCTAAAGATTTTAAAGGTGATACCTTAGAAGTGGCTAGGAATAGGAAAGATGGTTTTGTAAAAGGTCCGAGGATGATCTAAATTTGTCGGGCCTCTACAGTCTTACTGCTGAACAGGTCATTAGAGGTGTTAAAAATGGAGATTTTTCTGTAGAAGAATATATTTATCAGATTCTCGAGAGAATAGAAAAAATTGATGTCAAAATAAATGCTTTCATTGCCGTAGATAGCAAAAAGGCATTGGACGAAGCACGTTCAATTGATAAAAAAATCCGTGATGGAGAAAGTATAGGACCACTTGCAGGTGTTGCCGTAGGGATCAAAGATAATATCTGCACAAAGGGCTTAAAAACTACCTGTGCTTCAAAGATGCTCGAAGAATATGTTCCACCTTACGATGCAACAGTAGTAAAGAGATTAAAGGATAAAGGCGCAATTATAATTGGAAAGTTAAACCTTGATGAATTTGCAATGGGCTCTACTACAGAATTTAGTAAGCACGGGCCTTCACATAACCCATGGAATATTGATTATGTTGCTGGGGGTTCGTCTGGTGGCAGCGCAGCAAGTGTTGCAGCATTAGAATGTACTGTATCCTTAGGATCAGATACTGGCGGATCCATTAGATGCCCTGCTAGTTTTTGCTCTGTGGTTGGTCTAAAACCAACTTATGGTCATGTTAGTAGATTCGGTCTCATCTCCTACGCTAATAGTCTGGAGCAGATTGGACCACTAGGTAAAACTGTCTCTGATGTCATGATGGTTATGAACACAATTGCAGGTGTAGATGAGAAGGATCAGACCACTCTATGTGATGTGTCAGGATTTCGGCCTCATAAGAGAAAAACTCGTATTGGATTAGTAAAAGAACTAGTTGAAGGAGCTGATCCAGTAGTATCGAAGTGTATCTATTCTGCCATGGATTTGTTTGAAAGGTCAGATTATCAATGTGAAGAAGTATCAATGAAGTCTGTTGAATATGCTCTTGCATCATACTATACAATAGCGATGGCTGAAGCTAGTAGTAATCTTGCAAGATATGATAATATTCGTTATGGCTTTGACTCTAGTCCTGATGGTTACGAATGGAATACGTATTTTACAAAGGTTCGTAGTAACTTTGGTGAAGAAGTTAAAAGGCGAATCATTATTGGATCGTATGTCCTTTCATCTGGATATTATGGAAAATATTATCTGAAAGCTCAAAAGATTAGATCTGTATTAAAACAAGAACTAAAATCATTATATGAAAAATATGATGTTTTGATAGCTCCAACGATGCCTATTTTACCATTCAAATTAGGTGAGAAGATAGATGATCCATTAAAGATGTACCTGATTGATATTGATACAGTAGTCGCTAACCTTACAGGCATACCTGCAATATCAGTACCAGCTGGTTTTAGCAACGGGTTTCCTATAGGCTTGCAAATAATGGCAAATGCCTTTCAAGAGCAAACGTTATTTGATGTGGCATTGCTCTTTGAGAATTCAGTTAATGTTCAGAGGAGTCCCGAACTATAATCATCATGGTTATAAAGATCGGTCTTGAAATTCATTGTCAGTTAACAGGTCTTCAGAGCAAATTATTTTGTTCATGTTATTGTGATTATCGTGCAAAGCAACCTAATACAAACATATGCCCCATTTGTTGTGGACTTCCAGGAACTCTCCCACTTTTAAATCGAATGGCAGTAAATTTTGCCTACATGATTTCGATTGCTTTGGGTTGTAAAGTCCAAGATAAGATAATCTTTTATCGAAAGAACTATTTCTACCTTGATCTTCCGAAAAACTTTCAGCTCACTCAATATAATGCATATGGAATTACAAGCATTGGCGTAGACGGGAAATTAGAATATAATGGAGGAAATGCTAGAATTCGAAGGATCCAGCTTGAGGAAGATCCAGGAAGATTAGTTTATGAAAATGATGATATGAATACTAGCTTTTATACTTTAATAGATTATAATAGAGCTGGGGTTCCGCTAGTTGAAATTGTTACTGAACCAGACTTTACCGATCCAAAGGACGTCCGTGTCTTCCTAAATAAAATTACTTCGATCCTTGAACACTTGGGAGTATGCAATACAAAGCTTGAGGGTTCAGTTAGATGTGATGCGAATGTTTCAGTTGATAAAGATAGAAGAGTCGAGATCAAAAATGTAAACTCCTTTAGAGAAGTAGAAAGAGCACTTAGTTATGAGATTGCTAGACAGAAAACAATGTCAATACATAACATCGAAATTAAGACAGAAACACGACATTGGGATGATACAAGAAAAGTGACCAAGCAGGCTAGAGTAAAAGAGGAAGAACAAGATTATCGATACTTTCCTGAGCCTGATATTCCTACAATAATTTTAGGAAATGAATTTTTAACCACACTTAAGACAAACATGCCAGAGCTGCCTGATGAGAGAAAAACTCGTTTTATTATTGACTATAAACTTTCTGAACATGTAGCTCAGGTACTGATTGACAATAAAGAACTTGCTGACTTTTTTGAATCTGCAGTCAAAATTTATTCATCTCCTAATGAGATTGCAAATTGGATTGTTACCGACCTACTAGGATTCGTCTGTGATTCAAAAGAAGGGTCATTGCTTTCAGGATTGAAAATTGAGGCAAAACATATAGCTGAGCTGGCAAAACTGGTTGATCTAAATACCATTAACAGATCCATGGCAAAAATGATTCTCAGTCAGATGATAAGTACCGGAGAAATGCCATTGCAAGTAGTGGAAAGGAAAGATGCTTCAAAGATAGATGACAGGAGCTTTATCCTAGAATCTGTGGAATCGATGTTCAGGTCTGAAGAATCTGCTGTAAGGGATGCAAGGCAAAATCCCAAGGCAGTAAACTTTTTGCTTGGCAGGGTCATGCAATTAACAAAAGGAAGAGTTGATCCAAAGATTGCACGTGAATTAATTGAGGCAAAATTAAGTGAATTAGATTGAGTTCCCTTTTATCTCTGATGATGTGATTTGTTCTAAATAATCTACAACAACTGGTAGGAAAGCACCTATATCTGTTACAATTCCGATAGCCTGTGAAGTTCCCCTATCAAGAAGCTTTGTTACTACTGGCTGACTTATGTCAACAGCAACAACCTTGACTGTTGCAGGTAGCATATTTCCAACAGCAATTGAATGCAGCATTGTAGATAACATTAAGACCATTTTTGCATCTTTTAATACCTCCTTGTATTTTCGTTGCGCTTCAACAACATCTGTTATTACATCAGGAATTGGGCCATCATCCCTGACTGATCCTGCTAGTACAAATGGGACGCTATTTACAATGCATTCATACATCACGCCACTTTTTAAAACCTTTTTTTCAACCATTGATTTTAAAGAACCAGCCTTGAAAACTTCATTGATTGCCTGCATATGGTTTCTATGACCCCTTACCGCAAGGGTACCATCATTGATATGCATACCTAATGATGTTCCCATTAAAGCATTCTCTACATCATGAACTGCAAGAGCATTGCCAGCCAACAGTCCATGGACATATTTCATTCGAATCAATTTTGCAAGAGATTCAGAGGCACCTGAATGAACAATAATCGGTCCGGAGACTACAATTATTTTTCCACTTGTCTTCTTGATATTAAAAATATCAGATGCTACCTTTCGAGCAATTTGCTGTGTTGGTCGTTCACTTGAGCTATTACTACTCATAAATTGGAAAATATCAACTCCTTCTCGTGGACGTTCTTGTGGGATTATCCTGACTCCTTGTTCTCCTACAACTATCATGTCTCCTTTTTTCACATCACGTATCATTTTACACTCTGATGTCTTTTTCTCTGTGTTTACTACTATGGACTTATCCATCATCATATTTTCTACATCAATCCATGAACCTTCATAATATACTTGTGTCGCATTATTAGTCGTGCTGTAGAAGTTATCTGGCATTACCATATCTTTGGCAGCTGGTTTAAGCACGACCTGCTGAACAGCTATAGGCTGAGCTCCTTCTCTATAAACAGATTCTAATAACTCATTTATATGCTGTTGATTTTTGCCTCGAATTGAAAGGCGAGTATAGCTTGGATCTTCCTTTCTCTTTCCAACACTAAATTCGAGAACTTGAAAGTCACCTTTAAGGTCCATAATCTTGTCAAAGATTCTTGTCAGGATCATGGAGTCGATAAGATGACCCTTCACTTCAACTTCCTGTTCGTATTTTCCTACCAAGTACTAAAAAATTTATTGCTCTTTTATACTTAAGTGTTCATAATCATACTGGAAGTGATAGTTTGCCAAAATATTCTTTAATATTCTGTTCTACCTTAATTTTAGTGATAATGTCATTTTTGATTTCCTCTGTAAACCATTGAGCAATCGATTTTGCAATACCACTTTTATCACAAAATGCTATCAGGTATCCATTGGTTTCTTTTACTACAGCAAATAGATTTTCTTCACCTACTGGTTCCCATTTGTTGTCTTTATTATCCTTTAATGCTAAAGCAGGCATGGCATGACCCGCATATCGACTCAAAAGTTCTTGAGCGGCTTTTACACGTTTTTCACCAATCTTCAAAGCCATAAAATACTGCATAATATCATTATTTTGTGTAAGCCCACTTTAAAGCATTTAAATCTCTTATAAAGTTGAGTTTGTTAATAGTTGCGATGTATCTTTTCATTAGAATTGAAAAATGGAGCAAGTAACTTAGAAGAATAGCCCTCCTTAAGATATTGCCTAGCCTGTAAGGCCATCTCAAGCTTATCCATTTTATGAACAAAGTGAGCAATATCTGTTTTATTTAGTAAATATTCTTGCCATATTTTCTTGTAATTTAAATAAATATCAGATGGTATACAAGACAAAATAGAATTCATCGCATTTTTTTCTTCTAATGTTTTCTTTTTTTTGGTAATTTGATTTGGCGTATAATCACCTATTGCAGATTCAGCTAAATCATGGAGAATTACCATTCTCATGATTCTTTCTGTATCTAATCCAAGTATGTCTGCTAAAACCATGCTTATTGCACACATCGAATACGTATGATCCGCCACAGATTCTGGATTACGAACATTAACTTTTGAAATCCAACCAGCTCTTTTTATAGATTTAAGCTTTAAAACGGATTGAAAAAATGGAATTAAATCTAGTTGTTTTATTACCAGTTGCGGCTATCACCTTCTAACAGACCTGAACCAGTATGAATTCTATCTATATGTTTTGAAAGTTCTTTATTATCCTTAAACTTGGATTGACAATAAGGACATGAAATAGAGCCATTTTGACTTTTGGTACTCATAATAAATAAAATAAGAGATTATTATTATATTTTTGTCCTATTTCAACGCCAAGAAGAAAATTAGTTGAGGAGCCAAAAGAGTTTATAGTTAAATGGTCAAAAAAATAAGCAAAGGCACTTGTTAGAGCAGCCATAATTGCGGTAATAGCAATGATTAAAACTACGTTGCGTATATGACCCATTATTAGTCTCTATGTTATTATGGCTTTAATATCACCTACATTTAAAGCTACTTGGACAATACATATATACTATGTAACATAGTCTATTTATAATAATTTATTAAAAATACGCCATTATTTTATATACTAAGTTGAAAATATGTAGTTTTATGCAAAATTAGCTTTTTTTATAAATCTATTGATAATCATTCCAGCTAAGTGATGAATTCTTTGTAATGAGTAGAAGTCATTAACTTGTGAAAAGCTAATTCATGATTGCCGTGAGTTTCGAATGTGAGATCCATCAAAAGAGAAGATATAATATTATCATCCATGATATCCTAGAACAAAAGTTATTACGTTTGCAATTACCCTCCCTCCCTAATTAGTACAGGTCAGTATTAATACAAGTATATACATGGTAAGTTATGAATATGGCAGATAGAAAAGTATCTGTAGGAAATGAATCTAATGATAATAGCTCCATGAAGAATGATATAAATGCAATATCTGAACCGTCTCCTGCATCTGATTTAGAAATCCAAGATATTGAGGGGATTGGTCCTACAACAGCTAAGAAGCTGAAAGAAGCAGGTATCGTTTCGGTGATGGATCTAGCAGTGGCTACTGCAGAGGAGCTGGCTGTAGATATTAATTCTTCAAAGGATAGCACTGCCTCATTTATAATGGCAGCCCAGAAGCTTCTTAGAGATTCTAATGTCCTAGATAGAGAATTTGTTACTGCAGAGGCGGCTCTTGAAAAAAGAAGAGCCATGCTGCGATGTTCAACTGGTTCCAGCGCACTTGATGAACTTTTGCTTGGTGGTATAGAGACTCAGGCAGTTACTGAGTTCTATGGCGAGTTTGGTTCAGGTAAATCACAGATATGCCATACGCTCTGTGTTATGGCTAGACAACCAATTGAATCCAGTGGACTAGATAGTGGAGCCATATACATAGATACAGAGGGAACTTTCAGACCTGAGAGAGTAGAAGAGATAGCACGAGCGAGAGGTCTTGACTCATCACACGTCTTAAAGAGTATAGCAGTATGCAAGGTTTACAACAGCTCACATTTAGAACTTATAGTAAAAGACCTTGGTAAATACATTAATGATTTTAAAGCAAAATTGGTGATAATTGACAGTATAATCTCACTTCACAGGGCTGAATTTGCAGGGAGAGGAACACTAGCTGATAGACAGCAACGACTCAATAACATATTGCATAAACTCATAAGGTTAGCGGAGATATATAACGTAGCTATAGTTATAACAAATCAAGTACAATCCTCCCCAGATACCTTCTTTGGGGATCCTACTAAAGCAGCTGGAGGAAACGTAATAGGACATGCTTCAACTTATAGAATATACCTAAGAAAGTCTGGCGAAAACAGACTAGCTAAGATGATAGACTCTCCTTATCATCCATATTCAGATGCTAGGTTTACTTTAAATGAAAAAGGAACAGATGATCTCGAAGAAGAATTAAAGAGAACCAGTAGAAACAGTAAGAAATTAGCCGCTAAGGATATAGAAGGAGAAAACTAATTAATTATTTTTTTAATTTCTTAAACTAATTTCATAAAACTCTCTTCCACTTGGGCATATTAACTAGATCAATATAGATAGGAGGATAGTAACTATATTTCATTGTCAAAGAGGTTAATTTTTTTATTCAATTAGTCATTTTTCTACTAAATAATTACTCTGATCTACGTGAGCTTCTTGCCTTGCGGAACCTTGCATATGCTTGATAGACTTCACTTTTTATATCCTATTAGTCAGTATTGTTCTTCTTTTATTTCTTCTGGTCTTCTGCTAATTTTTATCAAATATTCTATACCTTTTACCTTCTTTCTTAGAGCTTTTACTTTTTCAATATCAACGTTCTCTATATAGTGTCTCCATTGCTCAACAGAACCATCAATATGGGGTGCATCTGATAATGATTCTTCTGCTTTATGGTTAGCGTCAGAGTTCATCACATTATATCACCATTATATTATTTCTTATACTTCTGTAAATAGTGTTACGTTTCTATTTGTCAGAAAATACAGTTTTATTTGAAAACTACATGAGAATTTGCCTACAACGATTGAGGATAATAAAAGATTAGATGCCCTAAAAATATATCTTTATTACGTACTTTCAATAACTCTCTAGACAGCAGTTTGTCTTACTGTTCCTTCTGATTGAATTTCAGGACTAGATGAGGACCTTTCATTCTTTTTATAAGATGAATAATAAGAATGCTTAGTATCAATTTCATGTAACAACTGTAAGCCTTCTTTTGTGATTATATAATGCTTAGAGGCCTTGTTAATATAGTTCCGCATTCTCTCAAGATGATAATAAATAGAACCAGTAGAAAGACTAGTGGCGTTTCTAATATCTGAGAAGCCTGCTGAACCATTTTTCTCTGCAATTGCTCTTAGAATTTTGATCCTAGTTCGTCTTGCCCGTAGTTGAGTTTCTCCTGTCACGTCGTTGATATATCCTAAAATTTTTTATCTTTTTCTAAAACAGGTAATAGAACAGTGATCAAGAAGATGCTTAGGAAATGAATTTTTAAGTCAATCATATAGCGCTAAATTTTGTAACAACCAACATTAATTTAAAACTGGGTCAACTGATATTAT
>DASQWW010000140.1:0-5453 GCA_035640055.1 Nitrososphaeraceae archaeon
CGCTTCTACAGGAGAGTATAGAATAGTCAATGTAGGAAATGGTATAGTGTTAGATGCTGTTGATGATGATGTATCTCTGCTCATTATTTATATGGTAAAATAGTTCGGTCATAAGAATTTTAGTCTAGCGTCTGACTCGTATTGATGCGTTTAATTTACTCCAATATTCCTCTTTAATTAGCAAGTTAGATAAATTCACTTCTTTACCAAACATTTATCTTCACAATGTAACACTAGTATAAACTTGAACTGTAATGCCTTTACTTTCTGTCCATACATAGATATGGATTTTACTTAAAGGCATCTACAATTTCACATAACACTTTCTTTTAGTATATATGTACATTCTACCTATTTGCTCTGGCTTCTAATTAGAATGATCTCTGATATTTAAATTCACTTTGCTGCCTATATTGAAACATATAACTAAATTCTTGTAGTATGGTAAGATTATCTATATCCCAAAAAATCTATATGATCAGTCGTTTTACCCTATTGAATATGAAGGCAGAGCAGCTGTCAAAAAGCATCTTGGATCTGGACTCGAACATTAGATTTGCTGGAGTAATGGAAAAGTCAGGACATTTATATGCAGGAGGTATGAGAGAAGGAGTTGAGGAATATCTTAAGGGAAGAAATCCTGAATTGAGTTTAGCTCAAACTGCTTATGTTGTTGACTTAAGAAGAATGTTTTCATCAGAATTAGGAGATTTAAAATATATTGTTTATGCTTATGATAAAGTAAAGATATTTAGTCTACCTGTCAGAGATCACGTGTTAGTATTCTCAGCAGATAATACTGCCAATATAGACCATTTAACAGAGAAGGTATTGCAATATGTAAAATCAATTGAATCAGAGCTATCGCTGTATCCCCCAACTAATATAATAAATACTGAAAAGAAAGAAATATTGAGAAACCTGCATGAATCTGGTATCCCAGAGGATATGATCGCTGATCAGCTTGATCTTGATATCAATACAGTCAAGATGTTGATTCAAGAACTGCATGGCAGTTAATTTCTGTTTTAATATTTTGTTCATTGACTCTGCCTTTGACCTAGTATAGTATATGTAGAAACACCTTGCAGAGCTAAAAGGAACAGTTCTAGTGTAACTCATTTCTAAAAGTTCTGACATAGAAGCTTAAAGACATACTGTAACAGGGCAAGGGTTAAGATTTCATCTCTTTTTCTTTTCTGACAAACATTATATAGAAATCGGTCATATACCCTTATCTTCTTACCTTTCTCCTACTTGATAAAATCAATCACCATCCTCATCTAACAATATTATTTCTTTCCTTTTGACCTAACACAATATGCCTATTATATTATCAAAGTTGGTTCTAGTCTGCTGCCATTTGTATTCCTTTAAGGTTTGGATAATTTTTTCTCGCTTATCAAGCTTTAGTACTTCATTTATTCGTTTTGAAATTAACCCGCTTAGCAGCAATGACTGAGCAGCACTAGTCACATTGGATACCTTTCTTTGAGTACTCGAGCTTTCAAAGTCGAGGATCTTGGAATTATTTGATTTTGAAATAATCACATGATGATCAAGACAACTCAGTTCTCCGTGGTCCAAGTGTGCCCTGTCCAAGTTATAGCACTGCTCCAGTGTTGTGTTAATGACGTTACGAATTTTGTCTGCAGTAACATTTTGTTGATTTATCCAATCAATTATTCTCAAACCATTAACAAACTCCATTACAATAAAATTTTTAGAGTAGCCAAAAATACTAGGTCCAACACCGACAGAATTTGCTATTTTCTGTAATGTTATTTCTCTGTCCATACTATCCCTATTTGCATCAGTTCGTCTTATTTTAAGAGCAAAAATTTTATTTTTGATCTCTGTCCTTAGAACGAGACTCACACATCCCTTACCTGTAATTGCTATTTTGCCAATTTTGGTACTGCCGCCAAGTAAAATAGAGTTTATTCCCAATGAATATATTTCTTTCAAACGATTTGTATATTCCGTATAGCTTAGCCTTGGATATGAAATAATAGAAACTAGCTCTGGTGAACCTATATCGATTTTATTGAAAAATGGTGTGTTCGGTTGTGACAATTTCGTCAATTGCATTCTTTATTACTCCTCTTATTTTTCGCTCATCTCCTGTATAAATTTGAAGTACCCCTTGAATATCTTTTATGAGTCCCTTAGTAATCCCCGTGCTCCTGATTTGTTGGGTTAAGAGGAATTTTATATAATCCTTTGCACTTGTTGCCTTTCTTTGAACTAAACTTGAAACTCTCATTTCTTTGTTAACCCACATTAAAAGAGCTCGTTTACTATTCTTTGATATGAAATTACTTGTATCTTTTCTAAAAATTTCCGGACCGACTTTTTCAACATATGGTGGCAACATAATAGATTCGAGTAGAAATATAAATGCAGCAGAGTTTTTCTCATCAGTAATACATCTACTCCGAATTACCGTAAAATTGGCAAGCTTCAGCTGTTTTGAAATTGCGTTCAGACTTTTTTTTAGTTGTCCCCAAATAACATCAGGACTTCGTTGCTCATATGTAAATTCGACTATGAGCAAATTTGAAAAAAGCTGCTTAGAGCTCTTCTTATCTTTTTTCTCCGTTTTTTTGAAAAAGCGCAATGATGGTTTCTCTAAAAATGCTCTAGCTGCAAGTATAAACTTACCTATACTCTCTGCAGAAACTGCTGCCCCTAAATTTCTCCTAGGATCAATTGGATCGATTATAATAATATAGCTTTGGAAAGTCCTCACAATATCTTCATCAGCTTTATTAATAGAAATTACATTTTTTTCTTTACTTATATTTGATATCGCCTTTAATACTAATTCAAAGGATCCATATTTTAGAATCAGAACCTCTGCAATATATCCGCTAAGACCATTTGTTGCAATTTCTGCCCCATATACTCCTATACATTTCAAGAACTTTTTTAATAACCTTACCTGTTTTCTTTTTTCATCATCCAAGTTGTTCTTGACGTATTCAGTATGAAATGGAGATCTGTCAGCTGCACTTTTCCATTTGCCTTTTTCTACATTATAACAAGGAACAATATTGACTCGAACACCTTTGACAAATGCCTCTACAAATGGGTGATCAGAATAACGCAGATATGGTCTATACCTTTTAAGTGACTGCAATCCTATTTGTTTACCAAGCTTTTCAAACTCATTAGTATTGAGCGAAGGATCGATCTTTATGAAAATATCAATATCTGCGTCACTTTTCAACCACGTTCCTTTTGCATATGATCCACCAAAAACTACATCTACTACTTTTGAAGAAATATGATTGACCACAAGTTTCTTTGTTTCATCTGCAATTGTCATTAACTTTTTTATTTCCCTATTGGACGGCTGACAATCTTGCAACGCTTTAGAAATAATAGTATCAATCATGATAATCTGGCATTTGTAGTAAATATATCAGAGTAAATTGGACCTAAAGGAGTAAGATTACTTTGCTTCAAATGTATTTTGTCAATAATGTCAGAACCAAAAGTTTCATCGGCATATTTTGATAATATTGTTTTTTCTATTTTTAACTTTCCAGTTGCTATTCTAAATAGAGTCATATGTGGTGTAAACGGTTTATCCGCTCTGAGTCCAATATCTATCATCTTTGAGATCACCTTTTCAGCAAGGCTGATGAGTTTTTGTCCTCCTTCCTGATCTATTCCAATCCAAATAACTCTTGCGTAATTTGAGTTTGGAAATCCTCCAATACCAGTATAAGTTATTTTAATAGGCTCAAATTGTAATTCTGATAATTTAGCTTTAATTTTATCAATAGTTTGTAAGTCTGTTTCACCTAGAAAAATAAAGGTAAAATGAAAATTCTGTTTTCTGACTGGTTTAACTTTTTGTGGGCTCCACCTTGTAACACTCACTAATTGCTCTTGTAGTTTTCTCATTGCGTCCTTATTAGATACATCTGCACTGATAAAAATCCTCATGTATTCAACTACTGGGTTATCTAGAATGCTCTTATATTATTTTATAATGATAAAAATTATTACTATTACATAGGTATATCAAATAACGCATTCAAAGTAAATTTACAGTGTACTCATTAACACAAGTTTCCACTATGGAATAATATTATTAGAGTGTGATCTGATATATACATATATACACTAAAATAAAAAGGCAACAAGGGGAAGAGGTAGATTTCAAATAAAAAGCGAAATCGGCTTATTGTCTGTCTAACAGGTATGCCTGGTGCAGGCAAATCAACTGTTGCCGCCTCACTAACGGAAAAGGGATTTTCAGTGATAACTATGGGCGATGTTATAAGGGAAGAGGCTAAACGGCAGAATTTAGAGCCGACAGATGCTAATTTAGGTAGTTTAATGCTAAAATTGCGCAAAGACTTAGGTCCAGGAGCAATTGCTCATTTAATTTTAAGAAAAGTCGAAGACATAAGTGGTAATTGTAATGAAGGTGATAATCTAGTTATCGACGGTATCCGGAGTATTCCAGAGGTTGAAGTATTAAAGGCTGTTGGTCATGTGAAATTACTTGCGATTCATGCGTCAACAAATACAAGGTTTGGACATCTAAAGGAAAGAATAAGACATGATGCCCCATCAAATATCGATGATTTTGTCAGAAGGGATAAACGTGAATTAGCAGTAGGTGTTAGTGAAGCCATTGCTTTAGCCGATGAAACGTTATCTAACAATAATTTAACAATTGAAGAATTAAAAGAAAAGGCCTTTGAAACAGTTCAAAAGTGGGTTAAGGAAATTAATGATAATAGTAGAATAAGAAAAAATGTAAGGGGCAATAATTATGAGAAAATCTCCTACGACAGCTCAATTTGAATTAAAAGTCGAAGCTCCTGTAAATCCATCTGAATATCCCGAAAAAGTAATTACTGCCATTACTAATGTAATTGACAAATGTTCTCCAGAGCTCAGATATGGTAACAAAGCTATTGGTAGATCTACTGAAACTGAATCATTGAGCACTATTTATGACCAAGTTAGATCTAGATCAGCAATAGCTGTCTTAAGGAGAATGTTGCTTGTTAACCGAATTGGAAACACTACTTGGTTTCTTTTGAATAAGCAAGCAGCTGTTGCTGGCAGTGTAGTAATAATTGAAAATGAGCAGGAGTCACCATTAGGTCCAATAACGGTAACTATAGATTGTGAAGAACTAGATGCACTTGTTGATTGGTTGGCTCCTCCATAACATTATTGAAAGCAACAAATAGTTTTCCAACATTTTAAAACACGTCAAGATGGAACAACCCAGATTTTTATGCTCTGTATATATTATATTACTTTTTTATGATACAGAATATCGTTTTATTCTGCTGATAGATCCCAGTAGTTGGCATCTTTAAATTCTTCTTTGGCCTTTCCCAATGATTTCCATTCTCTGAATGATTTAGAATACAGTTTGACATTCTTTACTCCTGCCAATTTTAGTGCATAGTATGCTA